>JBDKHD010000156.1:0-7347 GCA_039797885.1 Pseudomonadota bacterium | reverse complement strand
GGGGGGGGGGAGGGGGGTGTGGGGTGTGGGGGGGGGGGCGTGGGGTGTGGGGGGGGGGGAGTGGGGAGTGGGGAGTGGGGAGTGTGGTCAGAGCAGTGTGGCCCACAGGCCTAGGGTTGGTGGGCAAGTAAGCTTAAGAGTTTGCTGGGTTGGCTCATCGAACCATTCCAGTTGGTAGGCGTGCAGGTAGGTACGGTCGGTGGGTAGGCCGCTATAACGGCTGTCGCCGTCTATGGGCGCGCCGAGGCTTTTCATGGCAACGCGCAGCTGGTGGGTTTTACCGGTTTTAGGCGTCAGGATAAACAAACGCTTTTGCAGCTTCTCATCAAAATGGCTGGTGAAGTAGGTGATGGCGGGGTTGGTGAGAGTGCGGGCCAGCAACCAGCTGCCGTTGCGGCCTTTCTCCATATCGCCTTTGATCCAGCCTTGTTTTTTCTTAGGCTTAAAGCCCGATTGCGCGAGGTAGGTCTTGTGAATTTTGTGCTGCGCAAAAAGCTCGCCAAAGCGCGCCGCACCTGCGGCGCTGGTGGCCAGAAGCAAAATGCCTGAGGTCACTTGATCGAGGCGATGCACAGGCCAAAGCGGGCGTTCAAACTGGTGACTGGCTTGCACGACTAAGCCTGCTTCCTCTTCTTCGCTGTGCATGGAAATACCCGCAGGCTTGTCGATGGCCAGCCAATCCTCGCCTTGGGCAAGCAGGGCAAAGGCCACTAGCGGCTTTCCTGATCCAAAATTTCCAATAAGCGTCGTGCTATGGCTTCAAAGAGCTCGGCTTCTTTGTTGTCGCTGCACGCCCTTAGGCTATAAAGCAGGCTTTCAATTTCGTGGCGCGACATATAACGCACGGATACGGCAGAGGTCATGCGGTTTCCTTTTTAGAAGTGGTAGCTAAATAGCAGGCTGTGCGTCCATACATCGCCTGCTTTTAAGCCAAAATGATGATTTTCATGACGATATTGACGGTTGTCGCGTAGACCCAAGGCGTAATCAAGGCTCAGGCTTTGGTATTGGAAACCCAAGCCTGCCTGCGCGCCCCAGCCGTAAAAGTCTTTGCTGCGAGCGCCCTGGGCGCGCTGCACATGGATTTTTTCAAAGTGCCAGGTTGGGCCAAAATACAGGCGCGGACCTGCTTGGGCGAGGCCGTAGCCCCACAACAGCTGAGTTTCGCCGCCGCGCACATCGCTTTGGTCAAACAGACGGTACAGCAGCAGACGAGTGGCGGCGTAGTTGCCCTGCGGGGCTTCGGCAAAAAGAGCCAAGCCAGTATCGTTTTGTGGGAGTTTTGGGGCTGCGTGGCCAATACTCATTTGAAAGCTGGCTAAGCCCAGTTTGAGGTCTACAGGCTCGGCCTGCGCCTGAGCCCAAAAAAGCACAAGGCAGAAGGGAAGAAGTCGGTGTATAATGTCGCCTTTTAAAAAACGCGTCTAGGCTAGCCTGTGGCGCTTAGCCTTTCAAGCGCTCAAGGTGCAACGACTTGTTCTATCCTTACGACACAAGAGCAGGCAGAGGTGATTATGAAAGTGCATATGAACGTGCAATGTGCAGTGGTGTGGATGCTCTGGCTAAGTGCCGTGGCGGTATGGGCCGATGACAGCATTGGTTTGGAGTTTCCCGTTATCGATGCTAAAGAGGCCGTGGCCGCACATCGTTATGAATTTGTGGGTATCGATTTACCCGAAGGTATCGAGCTTCCTGGCCTAAGTGGGCTACAAATCGAGGCCGTGAAAACTCAATATAAAATCCGCCTGCTCAATCAACGCAGCCTTTCTTACACCAATATTGAAGATAAGCCCCATGAGCTAGTGCGTATGCGCGGCTATGCGGTGCGTTATAACCGCACTATGTGGAAGGCCGTCAAAGAGCAAGAAATTAAAGAAACTAGAAAGTACCGTTATTGATGAGTATGAGTTGTCGCGCTGGCTGTGGCGCTTGTTGCATAGCCCCCTCCATCAGCTCGTCCATCCCCGGTATGCCTAAGGGCAAAAAAGCGGGCGAGCGCTGTATTCACCTGACCCAAGACTATCTGTGCGGTATTTTTAATGACCCTAGGCGTCCGAAAGTGTGTGCGGATTTTCAAGCCGATCCAGACTGTTGTGGTGAGAACCGTGCGCAAGCCTTGGAGCTGCTGACTTTGCTGGAGCTGAGCACCTAAGCGCCTTGTCCCAAGCCCCAAGCTTACTCAGCGGAACCGAGCTTAAACTGCTTGACCAAATGGCTAAGCTCTGTTGCCAAAGCGGCTAAGTCGTTGGCGACCTGAACCGCATCCTTGGCGGTGTCGGCGCTTTGCACGGATAGGTCGCGAATGCTCTCGACTTTGCCATTGACGTCTGTTCCTACCCGTACCTGTTCCCGCATGAGCTTCAAGGTTTCTTCGCTTAAGCGGTTCATGCGCGCGACTTGGTCGGTCATGCTGTACAGCGCATCGGCGGCCTCTTTGACTCGGGTCATGCCTTCGTTGGCGGTGCATTGGGCGTTGTTCATGGATTCTACAGCATGGCGTGCTTCGCTTTGCAATTGCGCGATCATGCGCTCGATTTCCAAAGTGGAGTCGGCGGTGCGTTTAGACAGAGTGCGCACTTCGTCGGCGACTACGGCAAAGCCTCGGCCTGATTCCCCAGCACGGGCAGCCTCAATAGCGGCGTTAAGCGCCAGCAAATTGGTTTGTTCGGCAATGCCTTTGATGACGCTAAGCACTGAGCCTACGGTATTGCTGCGTTCATCCAAGGAATGAATGACCTTGGCGGCGTCCTCTATGGCTTGGTGCATGGTTTCGATGCTTTGTGCGGCTTGGTCGGTTTTGCTGACACCGCTTTGCGCCACCACCTGCGCGGCCAAAGACGCTTGATTGCTTTCCTGCGCGTGCAGGCTGACCTGCTCAATGCTGCTGTGCAAGCCCTGTATGGCGTGCTCTATGGCAAGAGATTCTTGCTTTTGTGCCTGTGCCGAGCTGAAAGACGCTTGAGAGGAGTGATTGATCTGCGCGGAGGCATCCTTGACCTTGGTAGCGGAGCGCACCACCTGCGCCAGCGAGTTATCAAAACGCTTGAGCATGGTGTTGAAGGCGAGGGCGGTCGCACCGATTTCATCTTGGCTACTGACTTGCGCTTGCGCGGTTAGATCCGAGCTGCGTTCAACCTGCGTCATGGTGTTGTGCAGGCGTTGGACGGGGTGAATCACCAAACGCCGCAACAAAAAGGTCAACACCAAAAGCGCGGCAATGAGCATGGCGGCTTGAATGCTGCCCATGCGCAGCATATTGCTGTGAATGTCTTGATCCAGCTGATCCAGCGAATAGGTGATGCGAATCGCACCCAGTACGGCATTTTCATTTACCTGATGGCAGGTGATGCAGTTGGTGCCTCGGTAGTCTTGGTAGGCCAGCACGGGCATAACGTAGGTTAGGCGATGCCCTTGGCTGTCGTTTTGATTGACAAGCACTTCTTCGCCATTGAGGCCGCGCTTATCCAGCTCGTCTTTGGGGTATTCGTGCTCAAAGCCTTGGCCGTAAAGCTTATCGACAACGGCATGACGAATAATGCGCGCATCCAAAATATTGGGGTCGGAGAGCATTTTGCTGCGCACCAGCTCACGATTGGCAATGGCGCCCGACACCATCAGCATATTGACGGAGTCTAAGTAGCTGGAGGCTTTTTCTTTGAGCTTGTCTTCGACCATCTCTTTGGCGAGCTTTTTTTCAGCGGAAACGGCAACGCTGATAACCACAACCAGCACCAACAAGAAAATACTGGCAAGGGCTAGGTGAATTTTGCTTTGAATCGATAAAGTGTGCGGCATTGGGCATAATCCTTTAGCATGAACTTTTAAACCCTAGCCAAAAAAGCGTGTTTTGCCATGTATCAATTGCTCTTCTACGTTCCAAGCACTCACGTGGACAGTGTGAAAAATGCACTCTTTGCCGCAGGAGCGGGGCGTATTGGCCTGTATGATTGCTGTGCGTGGCAGGTGTTGGGGGAAGGGCAGTTTCGCCCGCTGCTTGGGGCGCAGCCTTTTTTGGGGCAGGCGCTAGAGCTTGAGCGGGTTGCGGAATACCGCGTGGAGATGGTGTGCGCGGATGATTGCATCGGCGCGGCGGTGGCGGCGCTAAAAGCGGCGCATCCTTATGAGGAGCCTGCTTTTGCGGTATTGAGGCTTGAAAACGTTTAATATACGAGAAAATCATTAGAAAATTTGTATGCAAAAATCGCATTTATATCGTTATCTTGATGAGCGTTTGGTGGATTTCACCCCGCGCAAAATCGCACAGCCAAGCCTGCACGAGGCAGGCGTACTCTGTGCCATCACCGACGAAGCCGATCCTAAAATTTTGCTAACGCGTCGAGCCATGTCCCTGTCTTCGCACCAAGGCGAGGTGGCTTTTCCAGGAGGGAAACGTGATAGCACCGATGCCAGCATAGTGGCGACCGCCCTAAGAGAGGCGCAGGAGGAGGTGGCACTGGATCCCAGTCAAATATTGGTGCTAACCGAATTGGATCAGGTGGTGTCGCGCTTTGGTTATTTGGTTACGCCTGTTTTAGGCATCATCAAGCCGCAGCAAACCTTTATTGCCAATAAAGACGAGCTGGATGCGGTGTTTCAAGTGCCAATCAGCCATTTTCAAAAACCACCCAGCCAGTATTTTGAACGAGGACGCATGCGCATCCCCAGTTATGATTATCAGGATTTTCATATTTGGGGGTTAACTGCGGTGATGATAGTGGAAATGCTGAATCATTTTTGGGGCAGCGACATTCAATTTAAGGTGTAAAAACTATGTTTTATCGTTTGCAAAAGCGCGTACCTGTGCGCGGTGAAAAGGTGTTTGTTGCGCACAACGCCACAGTGATTGGCAGCGTGACGCTCGAAGACGAATGCAGCCTGTGGTTTGGCGTGGTGGTGCGTGGCGATAACGATCAGATCACTATAGGTACGCAAAGCAATGTGCAGGATAATGCTGTGCTGCACACCGACGGCGGCATTGCGCTTACTTTGGGGCGCGGTGTGACCGTAGGCCACAATGCCATGCTGCACGGCTGCACCGTAGGAGATTTTTCTTTAATTGGTATCAATGCCGTGGTGTTGAATAAAGCCAAAATCGGTAAGCATTGTATTGTCGGTGCCAACGCGCTGATCCCTGAGGGTATGGAAATTCCCGATGGCTCTTTGGTGGTGGGCTCGCCTGCGGTCATAAAACGCGAACTCAGTGATATGCAGAAAAAAATGCTGGAAGCCTCGGCTGCGCACTATGTGCATAACGCCAAGCGTTATCGCGAAGAATTGCAGGAAATCGAGCTGTGAGTGAACAGGACGTGCGCTCGCCCTGTGTCAGCATTTGTGCGCTGGATGAAAATGATCTGTGCGTAGGCTGTTATCGCTCTGGGCGGGAAATCAGCGACTGGGGCAAAATGAGCAACGACGAGCGCAAGGCGGTGTTGCAAAAAGTATCGGAGCGCGAACAGCAAGCAGGGCGCATTATTCCTCTTTGATGCTGGGCAAGCTGCCATCGTAAATGGCAATTTCATTGCGCTTTCGGCCAGTGTTTTTTGCGCTGTAAAGCAAGGTGTCGGCCAGTTTCAGCCAATGGCTGCTGCTGTATTCATTCAGCCATTCTCCCGAGTTTTTAATCCACGCAATGCCTGCGCTGACACTCAGTTCCATGCCTGAGCTGGAATACGCATGAGGAATATGCAGCTCATTAACGGCATGTTGTAATTTAGCGGCAAATTTATACAGCTGTGTTTCGTTGTCGGCATAAATAATCAATACAAATTCTTCGCCGCCAAAACGCGCTGCCACTTCATTGACGCGCCGTGCGCAACTTTTTAGCGCTTGTGCCACTTGATAGAGCGCTTTATCGCCCTGCAAGTGGCCGTAGTGGTCGTTGTAGAGTTTAAAGTGGTCTATATCGACCAGCACCAGCGCAACCGATTCGCTTCGACGACACATTTGTTGCCAGGTTTTCTTTAAAATTTCATCAAAGGCATTGCGGTTGGCAATTTGGGTAAGTTTGTCGGTATTGGAGCGTTTTTCCAGCTCGTTACGCTGCTCGATAGCCATGTCGATTAAGCGGTTGTAAGCGAAGCGCAACTCCTCCATTTCTTCCACTTTAAAGCCTTTCATCTCGCCCAAGTGTTTCAATTGAATGGCGTCGTTATTGCGTTTTAAAAACTGTGTGGCTATGCGCAGCGGTTTAATAATAAAAAACACAAAAAGCGAAAAGATAGTCACAGGAATAATGATGGCCAAGCTGTAAACCAAGAGGGCGGGAATATCTAAAAAGACAGGTAAATTATTAAGCTCCCATTTCAGTGTATAGCAAAGAACGGGTTGATTGCTTTGGTCATAAAGGCAGCGCTTATGTAGTAATTTGGCGTTTTTAAAAGGCGTTTTTAAATCGGCAATGTTTTCACCAAATTCTTGCGTGTCTTCAAGGCGATCGATTTCAAAATGAGTGAGATACTCAAAATAGTCTTTGAGTTTGGCGTCAAATTTTCGCAGCAATACCACCCAGCCGATGGGTTCGGTAGATTTTTTGGTAAAGAGTGGCTGCGCAATAACGTAATAAGCGCCTGTACCCATTTTAATGATATCTTTTTGAGCGCCCTGATTAAAAATACGGCTTTTTGCTGTGTAGGGTTCTAACCAGTTAAGAAAATCAACCTCTGCGGTTTCGCGCGTTTGCCAAGCGGAATTTTGCGTAAATAAAAAACTCACCTCCATACTGCGATCCACAATTAAAGCACTGGCCAGCTGCCAAGAGTCTTTTTCGATAATACTGGGTAGATTTTTGCCTTGTTGTAAGGCCTGAATAAGCTCTGGGCTGTGTGCTATCTCCTCGGCACCTTGCTGTATGTCGTCGCTGATAAGCTCCAAGGTGGCATTGATGCTGTCTAAATCGTATTGCTGCTGGGCGATAAACTGCGCTTCTTCTTTGGGGTAAAACCACCAATAGCGGCCAAGCAGCAAGCTGGAAAACAGCAGTGCTACGGAAAACACGGAAAGAGCAAGAAGCAGTTGCTTGATATTGAACATAGTGCGCTCGGAAATAAAGGCCGCCTTTAGTTAAGCACAGATTGCTCTAAGAGAAAGGCTGTGTGGCGCAGACTTGGGTAACAACAGCCTGATTACGCCCTGCGTGTTTAGCCTGATACAGGGCTTTATCCGCTTGCTCTAGCCAGTCTTTGGGGCTAAAGGGTTGCAGCCATGAGCCGCTGGGCTTAAGCCAAGCAATACCCGCGCTGACGCTGAGCTCTTTTTTCACGGCTGAGTGCTCATGAAGGATATGCAGTTCGGCAATGCTGTCGTGCAGGCGCTCTTGGAACAAGGCCAGCTCTTGGTCGTTTTGAATGT
>JBDKHD010000155.1:0-9848 GCA_039797885.1 Pseudomonadota bacterium | reverse complement strand
TGCTTTGTGCACGCGTGGTACGGGGAATGAATTCCAACGCGAAAGAGCGAATGTTTTTGGCCGCCAGCAGCTTCACGGTGTCGAGGTTAAACCACGCATCGAGCAGACAAATCAATGTTGAACCATCGCGCATTTGGGCGATTTCTTCTGCTTGCGGCAGACGTACTTTGAGGATGATATCTGCCTGTTGATACAAGGACTCAGCCGTGGGAGCGAGGCTTGCACCTGCATTACGGTATTCGTCATCGGCAATGTGCGCGCTGTCGCCAGCACCGGTTTGGATAACGACTTCAAAGCCTGCTTTTTGTAAGGCAGCAATCCCAGCGGGGATAAGAGCCACACGGTTTTCCCCAGGATGAATTTCCTTAGGCACGCCAATCAACATAGTTAAACTCCAGTTGGTTATTTAGGTTCACTGACAAGGCCAAGCTTGCGCAGTGTGAGTGGGCGAATGCGGTTTAATAAAGCGGCGTCATCAATTAACGATTCGCCGTAAGAAGGCACTAAGGCTTTTAGGCGTGCTTGCCAGCCATCCCCTAAGCGCGCCCCAAGGCAACGCTCCAGCAACTCGATCATGGCTTGCACCGCGACCGAAGCGCCCGGCGAGGCTCCCAAAAGCGCCGCTAAAGTGCAGTCTTGAGCCGCAACCAATTCGGTTCCAAACTCCAGCTTGCCACGGCCTTTAGCATCCTTTTTGATAATTTGCACGCGCTGGCCAGCCTCGGCCAGCGTCCAATCTTGGTTTTTTGCCTCTGGGAAATACTGACGCAAAGACGCCATGCGCGCTTCGTGTGATTGCAGCACTTCGCCAATAAGGTAACGGGTGAGGTCCATATTGTTCAGCCCCACATCCATCATCGGCAGCAGATTATTGGGGCGTACGGATTTGATTAAATCCAGCGCCGAACCCGCTTTTAAAAATTTAGTCGTAAAACCCGCATAGGGGCCAAACAGCAGCGCAGGCTTGCCATTGATAATGCGCGTATCCAAATGCGGCACCGACATAGGTGGCGCGCCGATCGCGGCTTTGCCGTAGACCTTGGCGTAATGGCGTTTGACTATGGCTTCATCCGAGCACACCAGCCATTGCCCAGAAACAGGGAATCCACCGTAACCTTGGCTTTCAGGAATGCCTGATTTTTGCAGCAGAGGCAGCGCGCCGCCGCCTGCGCCTAAAAAGACAAAGCTCGCTTCAAAACGTTGGCTTTGCCCATTCTGTAAATTCTTGGTTTCGACCAGCCAAGTGCCCTGGCTCGTTTGCTTGAGATTTTGAACTTCGTTATTAAGATGCAGCTCAAACTGAGCCTTTTGTTGCAGCGAGGCAATGAGGTTGCGCGTCAGCGCGCCAAAATCCACATCGCTGCCATAAAGCACGCGCGTAGCCGCCACAGGCTCAGAGGCGTTGCGTCCTGCCATGACTAAAGGCATCCACTGCGCCAGCGTGGCGTGGTCTTCGCTGTATTCCATACCCTCAAAGAGAGGATGGGCACTGAGCTTGGCATGGCGTTCGCGCAAGAAAGCCACGTTGTCCTTGCCCCAGACAAAGCTGATATGCGGAGTAGGATGAATAAAGTTTTCGGGTGCGGGCAGATCGCCTGAATCGACCAGCGCGCTCCATAACTGCAAGGACACATCAAAATGGGCATTGATGGTCAAGGCGCGGGCGATTTCGACTTCGCCTTTGGCGTTCTGTGGGGTGTAATTCAGCTCACAGTTGCCTGCATGGCCTGTACCTGCGTTGTTCCAGCCATCGGTGCTTTCATGTGCAACCTGGCCTAGGCGCTCAACCAGCGCGAGGTGTAGCTTAGGGTTGAGCTTGTGAATCAAAGTGCCCAGTGTGGCACTCATGACTCCACCGCCAACGAGCAGAACATCGACTTTATTTGTTACCATTCGATTGTGCCTGTAGGTAAAAAAAATCATTTAGGGCGTCGGGTGTCGCCTGTTGGCAGAGGCTTGTGGCCGAATTAAACTACCAACAAAATTTCAAACGCGCGTTTTATACACACATTGCCCTGCACTATCAATGTGCACGAACGTTAAAATTTGCAGTTTTTTTGCCAGAACTGCACTATTTTGGGGCTTAAGAAAGACGCTGCCCGCGAAAACACTGGAGCGGAGTGGGTATAAAGGCCTGCTTGTCTATGCAACTAAAGTGTTAAAAAAATTGTAACAAAGGGATAGATGTGCCGAGTAGGGCAAAAATGGTCGCATCGACAAAAAAAGCATGAGAGGAGTGGCATGTTAAAACAACTATTGCATGAATTGGCAGACGGACAGTTTCACTCAGGTGATGACTTAGGCGAAAAGCTTGGCATCAGCCGCGCAGCGGTGTGGAAACAACTGAAAAAGCTGGAAGCACTGGACGTGCCCTATTCCTCGGTCAAGGGCAGGGGCTATCGTCTGCACGATGGCATTGAGCTGCTGGATGCCTCGCTTATCCGTAATGCCATGAGCCAAAAGCTTGATAAGCTCGAACTTTTGCTGGATGTGCCTTCCACCAACACCTATGTGTTTGAGCGTGCCGCCAACTATATGGGGCAGCGGTATGCCCTATTGGCGGAAAAGCAAAGCGCGGGCAAAGGCCGCCGTGGTCGTACCTGGGTCAGCCCCTTTGGTAAAAACTTGTATTTGTCTTTGCTGGTGACGTTTCACGGCGGCATTGCGTCACTGGAGGGGTTAAGCCTTTCAGTTGCGATTGCGATTGAGCGCGCCCTGGTCAAGCTGGGCATCGAGGGCATCGGCCTAAAATGGCCGAACGACCTTTACGCCCAAGGCAAAAAGCTGGCGGGTATTTTGCTGGAAGTGACAGGCGAATACTCCAGCCATTGCCAAGTGGTGATAGGCGTGGGCTTAAACCTGGCCTTGAGCGAGCGCGACAGCGCCCAGATCGACCAGCCCTGGGCACAGCTTCGCAGCCTAAAGCCTGAGTTGTCTCGTAACCAAGTGGCCGCCACTGTGCTGGATGAGCTATTAAAAGTAGTGGATGAATTTGGCCGCGATGGTTTTGCCCCCTTCCAAAGCTATTGGGCGCAGCGCGATATTTTTATGGACAAAGAAGTGCGCTTAATTGGCGGCAACCAAGACAAAATCGGTACAGTGAAAGGCGTCAATCGCAAAGGCGAGCTGCTGCTTAAAACCCAGCTCGGCATGGAAAGCTTCAACGCAGGAGAGATCAGTGTCCGTGCTCTTGATTGACATAGGCAACACCCGCCTAAAGTGGCAGCTGCGCGGCAAAGTCCGCGCGCAAGGCTGGGATACCCTGCCCGACGATGCCCAGCTTGGCGAGATTTCTCAAGTACTGGCTGCCAGTGTTGGTGAAACTTCGATTAAGGCCGTGCTGCAACAGCGCTTTGGCAGCAAGCTGGTTTGGTTTGGCGCACCAAGATTAGACCTGCCTATTTTTACCCACTGCTACAAAAACCCAGAGCGCCTAGGCGTGGATCGTTGGCTGGCGCTGCTTGGCACTCGCCGCCACTGCGAAAGTGCCGCACTGGTCGTAGATGCAGGCACCGCGTTGACTGTCGATGTTTTAAGCGCCGACAACCGCCACGAAGGCGGTTTTATTCTGCCAGGGCTATCCATGGCGCAGCGGGCGTTATTTCAAAACACCGCCAAAGTACGCCCCTTTGACGACGAAAGCGCACAATACAGTGTTGCTCTAGGGCAAGATACTTTAAGCTGCGTGCGCCAAGGCCTACTGCGTCAGGCACTAAGCTTGGTACAAGGGCTGCAACAGGATTACCCACAGCATCGGCTGTTTATAACAGGAGGCGATGGCGAGTGGCTGGCTCAGGCCTTAGCTGTGCCTTATTACTCCGATTTGATTTTTGATGGAATGGAATTATGCGCTGGATATTTTTAACCCTAGTCTTTGGCAATCTGTTGCTGCTTACCTATTTCTGGCAACAACAGGGCACACCCACCGCCGCCCCGATCGCCGCAGTGGATCTGCCCATTGGCGGCAAAAAAATCCAGCTTATTAGCGAACTGGACTCCTCGTTACCCACCATCGTAAAGAATGCCCCTATTAAAGAGCGCACCCCGCAGTGTTACATGGCTGGCCCCTACACCAACGAAAGCGCTGCGCGCAACCTACTGGAACGCATCAGCGCCCAAGGCCTGGCCGCCAACCTAAAAAACGTCCAAGTAGCAGGGGCTGAGCCTAGCGAATACTGGGTTTATGTGGCTCCTCGCCCCAGCCGTGAAGAGGCGCTACGCACCTTGCGCGAGCTGCAAAACCGCAAGTTTGACAGCTACATCATCACTCAGGGTGAGCTGGCTGATGGTATTTCTTTGGGCCTATTCCGCAACGCCGAATCCGCCTACAAGCTGCAAAAAGCCACCGAGGCAGTCGGCATCGTTTCGCAGGTTCAAGTTATGAACAAAACCCAACAAGAGTTTTGGGTCGAAGTCCGCGACACCGCTGAGCTTAACGACGCCCTACGCGAGCGTGTGCAAGGCAACGACAAAGACATTCGCTGGGAACTGCTGGAGTGCAACTAAGTCGATAATAAATAAGAAAAAAAGGTTGACAGGGTAAAGAGCTATCAACATAATGCGCGCCACTTTGGTGAGGTTCCCGAGTGGCTAAAGGGATCAGACTGTAAATCTGACGCGCGAGCTTCGCTGGTTCGAATCCAGCCCTCACCACCAACGAATTAAAAAACAGTGCTTAAGCGCTGTTTAGAGCGGTATCTGCGGGTATGGTACAATGGTAGAACCTCAGCCTTCCAAGCTGATGATGCGGGTTCGATTCCCGCTACCCGCTCCAAAATTTGCTGATATGGCTCAGTTGGTAGAGCGCATCCTTGGTAAGGATGAGGTCCCCAGTTCGACTCTGGGTATCAGCACCACGATTAAAAAAGCCCTTGAGGAAACTCAAGGGCTTTTTTAATCTCTGAACTCATTGCATGGGCGCGCTGCGCCCGCACCAAGTTAAAACTTCAGCTGATAACCCAGCGTAAAGACGCTGTCGGTCTTGGTGACCTTACCCGTTGCGGGCGCAGTCGCGGCCTTGTCGATATCAATCGCACCGTAATCCACAGTCACCATCGCGGCTTTATCCAAGCTGTAATCCACACCCACAGCATAGAGCATACGTTCAAAATCCGTTTTATCACCCTTATTAAAACCGGCCTGAGCCTTGAGCTTGTAATTTTGGATCTGGTGCGTGACGCTAGCAAGGGCGGCCATTTCATTTAGCTTAGAATCGTCGCTGTCCTGAGCGTATTGCACTATCGCCCCCAAGGCCGTTGCCCCCAGCTGATACTGCCCTGCCAATTGCACGCGATTGCTGTGCGCGCCCACATCGGTTGCTGTGCCTGAGGCCATATTCAAATCAGCGGCCAGTGCCGCATACAAATTACCTTGGCTGTATACCACTGAGCCGCTAAAAGCATCGGCAATATTGCGATCCGCCTTACCATCGCCGTCGATGTCTTTATTCTCACCTGGCATAAAGGCCAAGGTTGCAACTGTACTATTGAAAGTAGGCGTGCTGTATTGCACGGCATTTTCAGCGCTGTTTTGCCCGCCGAGCACGCCTGCAATATCACCTTGTAAAAAGTTAAAGGGGTCAATTTTGCCTTCAGTGGCGCGCAGCGGCGTATTAAATAAACGCCCCGCAATCACTTGGCCGAAATCGCCTTTGACACCCGCGTAAACATCGCGGGCGCTAAAACTGAATCTATCTGCGGCTGTGCCCGAGTTGCCGTCATCGGAATCAAAGCCGTATTCGATTTTATAAAGCGCGGTCAAACCATTTTGCAAAGAAATATCCTGCATCACCCCAAGGCGTGAAGAGCGTGAATTAAGCGCCCAATTGGCTTTTTCTGCTTTGCTTTCTAAATCCTGATGATCGAGGGTGAGATAAAACATGCCGTAAAACTTGGGTGCTGTTGTTTCATCGGCCTGCACACTGTGCACCATAGTGGTGAGAGCAGCACCAATACACAGCGTTAATATTTTAGGTGTGGCGTTCTTCATAATAAGTCCTTCTATGTGGAGTGAAAGGCATTAGTTATAGATGCTATTTAGCAGCATTGCCAAGCGAATACTGGCTTTTCGAGCTTGCATATCCACAATGGGGGAAAAATGCTCTCGATATTTATCACCAATTTTTTTGCTTGGTGGTAGCAAACGATAGGCATCTTGGGTAATGGCAAAGGATTCTTGCGCCCACATTAATGGCGTGCCTTTAGCCCATAGCACTTTTTGTGCCGAGGTTATTTCTTCGCGCCATATTTTGCTTTGCTTGTCGTACTTGCGCTTGGTCATTAGGCCATTATCCCAAAGCTGGTGCATGGTAATGGCTTTGTTTTTTTGTTGCAGGTGCAGTTTATTGCCACCCAAATCGTCGGCATAAGAAATATGCAAAGGCTGGTGCAAGTCCGCAACGAAATGGCTTAAAAACAACAACGCCTCCCAATCGTTATCAGGGTTTTTGGCAAGGCGTTTTTGCATCAAAGGAATAGCAGAAAGCACGCAGCCATTTTTACCGCAATCCTTTTCTGTCACGGTTTTGGCATCGCGCGGTAAATTCATATAGTGCCAATACTTGCTGCTTTTATATTTTTTTTCTTTGCGTATGGTGTCAGGCCAAGGGCACGCCTTGGCAAAGCTGTCATAGGGTGTTTTCTTTATCAAAGCATCAATACGTTGTTGCGCTTTTGGTGTGAGCTGCTCGTATGCCAGCTGACAAATCGCCGAATGCGTTTGAAAATTAAATGCCCAACTGCTGGGTATAAAAAACAGTGCGAAAATCAAACCAATAAAATAGTGCATAATCAGACTCAGGAGTTAATGAGCTTTTTCCCAGTTATCACCCACCTTGGCATCTACAACCAGCGGCACATTTAATTGCGCGGCTTGTTCCATTATTTTTTTCACTTCACGCGCAAAGTTTTGCGCTTGCTCGGCTTTTACTTCAAAAACCAATTCGTCGTGCACTTGCATCAGCATAAATGCTTCGTAGGAGCTGCTTGCAAGCCAAGCAGAAACCGCGACCATGGCTTTTTTAATAATATCCGCCGCAGTGCCCTGCATAGGGGCATTAATGGCGGTGCGCTCGGCATGTTGGCGGCGCGGTACGTTTTTGCTGTTAATTTCAGGCAAATACAAACGACGGTCGAAAACCGTTTCAACAAAGCCCTGCTCTTTGGCCTGAGTGCGTGTGTCGTCCATGTATTTTTGCACGCCAGGGTAGCGCTCAAAATACAGGTTCACATAATCCTGCGCTTCGCTGCGCGAGCAGCCAATTTGCTTGGCTAAACCAAAAGCCGACATACCATAAATCAAACCAAAATTAATGGCCTTAGCGGCACTACGCTGGTTGGCTGTCACTTCCAATTCACTGATACCAAAAACTTCGGCAGCGGTATGGCGGTGAATATCTTGGCCCTGAGCAAAGGCATGCAACAAACTTTTATCGCCCGATAAATGCGCCATGATGCGCAGCTCAATTTGGCTGTAGTCGGCGGCAACAATTTTATAACCAGGGCGAGCAATAAAAGCCTGACGAATGCGACGACCTTCGTCGCTGCGCGCAGGGATATTTTGTAAATTCGGCTCGGTCGAAGACAAGCGCCCCGTTGCTGTAACCGCTTGCTGATAGGAGGTGTGGATACGCCCCGTATTTTTATTAAGCAAGGCGGGGAGTTTATCGGTGTAGGTGTTTTTAAGCTTGGCCAGCCCACGATGCTCCATCAGCAATTCGGGTAACAAATGCCCTTCGTCGGCCAATTGTTGCAACACTTCTTCAGCGGTTGATGGTGCGCCTGTTGGTGTCTTTTTAATAACAGGCAATTTTAATTTATCAAACAGAATTTCACCAAGCTGTTTGGGCGATCCTAAATTAAATACTTTTCCAGCGGCGTTGTGTGCATCGCGCTCCAGCTCTTGCAGACGCACCTCAATTTGCGCACTTTGCTCGTGCAGTAAATTGGCATCCACTAAAGTGCCGTTTTCTTCCATGGCAAAAAGCACGGGCAAGGTGGGCATTTCAATGTCGGTAAATACTTTTTCTAAGCTGGGGATAGCCTGTAATTTCGGCCATAAGGCTTGGTGCAGACGCAAAGTAATGTCGGCGTCTTCGGCAGCATAAAAACCTGCTTTTTCAATCTCAATTTGATTGAAGGTTAATTGCTTTGCGCCCTTTCCTGCTAAATCCTCAAAGCTCACCGCGTGATGATTTAAATACTTTAAGGCGAGACTATCCATATCGTGACGGTCGATGGATTCCAACACATAGGATTCCAACATAGTATCGAAAGCCACGCCCGCAATCGCTATGCCGTAATTGGCCATAATGTGCATATCATATTTAATGTGCTGGCCAATTTTTTTAATATCTGAGTTTTCTAAAATTGATTTTATTTTTTCTAGCACCCAATTCATATCCAGCTGAGACGGAGCGTCGAGGTAATCATGACCAAGTGGCACATAAGCAGCTTTAAAAGGCTCTAGCGCAAAAGAAAACCCAACCAGCTTGGCCTCTTTATAATTCAACGAAGTGGTTTCAGTATCAAAAGCAAAAATGCTGGATTTTTGCAGCTGTGCGAGCCAATTTTCAAAATCGGCTTCTGTTAGAATAATTTGATAATTCACACTTGCAGCGGGTGCAGGATCTTTTTCTGCCGTTACCGAAGCTGATGAGGTATCTTGTTCTACAGAAGGTGCGGATTGTGCGCCTAGCTCGGCCAGCCAAGATTTAAATTCCAAATCAGTAAAAAGCTGCGCCAGCTCAGCGGTTTTAACAGGGCGCGGTTTTATTTCATCCAAAGCAAAGGGCAAGGCCACATCGCATTTAATGGTGGCCAAAATTTTGGATAAAAATGCCGCGTCTTTATGCTCGGCAAGTTTTTCGGCCATGGTTTTTGCACCGCGAAAACTTAAAGTCGCAACCTTGTCCAAATTGGCGTAAATATCCTCAACACTGCCTAGCCCAGACACTAAGCCAATAGCGGTTTTTTCGCCCACCCCTGGTACGCCTGGAATGTTATCCGAGGCATCGCCCAAGAGCGCAAGAAAATCGACGATGTGCTTGGGGGGTACGCCATATTTTTCCAACACGCCTGCTTCGTCCAGCTCGGTGTTGTTCATGGTATTGATTAAACGCACATGGCTATTGACCAGCTGCGCCATGTCTTTATCGCCCGTGGAAATCACCACATCGATATTATTTTTTATCGCCTGCGACGCCAATGTGCCGATCACATCGTCGGCTTCGACATTATCAATGAGCAGCAAAGGCAAACCCATGGCTTTAATGATTTGATGCAAGGGCGCAATTTGCTCACGCAATTCATCGGGCATGGGCGGGCGATTGGCTTTGTACTGGGCATAGATTTCACTGCGAAAACTGCCACCCTTGGCATCAAACACCACTATCACATCCGAGCCTGCATAATCTTTAATCAGCTTGCGAATCATGCTGACCACACCACGCACAGCATGAGTGTGCAAGCCTTTACGTGTTGTCAGTGGCGGCAGGGCATGAAAGGCGCGAAATAGATAAGAAGAACCGTCGATCAAAACCACAGGATTGGCCATATTGCCCTCTTTTTCATTCGATCTGGTGCAATTTGCGGCCAGTACGCAGACAAGGCTAGGCGCGCTCAAAGCAACAACGTAAGATGATGACTTAAATAAAAAGCGGAGTGTAACATGAACCTCATTCGCGGTGGCATTAGCCTAATTTTCCTTGGATGCTTGAGCTTTGCCTCCTTGGCAGGCGATATCACGGGTGAAACCATCACTATTCGTAACGATGGCGACACCACTTATTACGAGTTTCGCGTCAACGGCGAAATTACTGAAATCAAAGTTGTGCCAAAAAAAGGCCCTGC
>JBDKHD010000154.1:0-5827 GCA_039797885.1 Pseudomonadota bacterium | reverse complement strand
AAAAACAAATATTGTAACACCTGCCCTTTATAAAGCGGCATGTGTTCACCCAAGTGCAAGCCAATGTCGGTGTCTTGGCTGACGTCTTGCAGCACATGCCAGAAAATCACCTGAGCTTCGTGCGGCGTACGCATATTACGATCAGCAAGCCATTTAGGCGTAATACCCAAACGGCTGAAAATTTTGTCCACATCCAGCCCCATATTGAGCATGGCCTGATGGGCAAGCTGAATCATCACTCCTGAATCGCGTAACTCTGTCATAGCGACCGACATAGGTTATTCCAAATTATAAGTTCGTTTTATTTTGCCAATTTCAAAAGCGCCCGCAAGGGTTGACCGAGTTGACGTTCACGCACAGCTGTTTTGCCAATGGTCTTGCTCACTTTCGTTTTATACTCAGCCAACATTTTCATTAGGCTTTTTCACCATGTCTGCGACTCTCTTACAATACCAACAAGCCCCAGGCCTTCTAAGCCAATATCGCCGCGCTTTTTTCGCCAAAGGCAAAAAAGGCGCAACCGCTTTACCTCAGGTGGAAGCCCAGCTAAAACAAGTTTCCATCGACGCAAAAAAAGCCGCCGCTTACGCCAAGGTCTGTGGTTTTGAAGGCTACAAAGACCAAGCCACCTTAACCTACCCGCACATTCTGGCGTTTCCGCTGCACATGGAGCTGATGCTGCACCCTGACTTTCCCTTTGCGTTGATGGGCTTGGTCCACATTCGCAATAAAGTGACGCAATATCGCACCATCAAACTCAATGAAAGGCTCGATATTCGCTGTTTCTTTGGCGCTTTAATCGAATCCGAGAAAGGGCTGGAGTTTGATATTTGCACCGAAGTTCGCATTAATGACGAGCTGGTGTGGGAATCGGTCAGCACCAATCTCAAACGCCAAAAAACCAGCCTATCCAAAGCCACACGACGCAGCGAACAATTGCGCTTTACCGTCCAAGAGCCTTGGAGGCTAGCCTCCGACCTCGGTCGTCGCTATGCGCGCGTGTCGGGCGATTCTAACCCAATCCATCTGTTTTCTCTAACAGCAAAACTCTTTGGTTTTAAAGGTCATATTGCGCACGGCATGTGGAGCAAAGCACGCGCCGCTGCCACGCTTTACCCCCTGTTAAACACCGATCGTTGTGAACTGAGCGTGGAGTTCAAACAACCTGTATTTTTACCCTGCAAGCTGGATTTGTACTGGAACCCAGTAAAGAGCCAAACCCCCGCAGGCACGCATTTTGAACTGCGCAACACAAACAGTGACAAGTGCCATATGCAAGGGCTTATTCGCACCCTTTAAGCTCGGATTAAACTCTGGCCAGTTCAGGCCAGAGTTACAAAACATCCGACTTTAGTCTTAACTTGTCCTAGTTCAAACCCGCCAACTCTCTTTAAAATGCCTCTGCACTTGGTTACAATTCGCACAAATTGACAATAATTGTCACCCTTGTTACCAATCACCTAAACAACGCTACTAACTTCCTGCTGTGATACTGATGGACTTGTATTAGGGTGCGCAGTTGTTATTGGCCTTTGCGACTAAAAATGCTTATGAACACTGACCTTGGCTATTTTTCTAGTGCCCTTTTGCGTCCCATGCTGGAAGCCGCTGGCAGCTCTTTCTTTAATTCCCTAAGTGCCGAAGACACCGAAAGCTTGGCAAGCACGCTCAAACAATTGCGCGATCCTAACGCCACCGTTTCCGCCACAGACGCCGACAATCTGGTTAGCCTGCTGGTGCGCAGAAGCAATAACGAAGCTCTGTGCGTCCAAGCGCCACAAAAATTCAATGTCCACAGCAGTTGCCAATTGCAGCATTTATTTCTTTGCTGCAATAACCTCCGTGAAGCGCTTTATTATTTAGAAAAATTTTCAACACTGTTAAGCGACGAGCTGGAAGTTCAGGTTACACGCACGCGCGACAACGTCATTAAAGTCAAGCTGCCCGTCAGTGATAATTTCATTCTGGCTGCCGAACGTCACCGCAGCGAGATTATCATCAGCACCTTGCTCAACTGGCTCAGACAGCTCTGCCCCTCTCTTGAATTGAACCTGATTACCCTGCCCTTCCCTGCTACCTCTTACGCTCAGCAATACCAAAGCCACTGGCGCAGCCAAATCGAATTTAATAGCAACGAATTTACCATCCAATTTCACGCCAAATGGCTGGATGAAGGGCTGCATAAGACCAATCCGCACATTCTGAGCATGATGAAAAAAGAGGTCGAAGAGCAGTACCGCAAGCTGGCTCGTTCAGGCTCTTTAGCCGAGCGTATTCGCAAAGTTTTTGTGCAACGCAAAGTGCGCTTAAACGCCAACCAACAAGAAGTCGCCGATTACTTTCACATCAGCGCGCGCACGCTCAACCGCCATCTAAGCAGCGAAGGCACATCATTAAAGCAATTGGTTACCGAAGTACGTTTGGAAATTGCGCGTGACCTGCTGCTTCACGGCACCGAAAGCATCGAGCAAATTGCGCTCAATATTGGTTTATCTGGGCGTCGCACCCTCGATCGTATTTTTATCAAAGAACTCAATATGAGCCCAGCGCAATACCGCAGTATGCAAGGCGCAACAGAACGCCTTGCCGTCAATCAATAATCAAAAACGCTGTGCTAAATAGCCGCGAATGGAATCGCAGCTGTACAGCCACTTTATTTCACCTTCTTCCTCGACACGCAAACAAGGCACTCGGGATTGACCGCCTTCGTTGAGCAGCTCATTGCGGTAGCTCAAAACGCGCGCTACATTCTTTTCCACCACACGCAAGCCCAAACGCTGACAATGGCGCTGCGCGGCCAAAGACGATGGGCAGTCGTGGCTGAAATACAGCTGCATCCGACGCGATTCACGCTCCATGACATCACGGCGTTCACGACTGCACACCAAGGGTCGAGCGGGCACTAAGTGATAGACCCAAGAGAGGGTTTTGCCCTTAAAATAACGCACAAAACTCATAAGACAGGATCAAAGAGGAAAGAGGCGCGCATTCTAAACCGCCCAATAAAAATAGCCAGAGCCGAACTTAGGAAAACGAGCTGACTTTGGCTCCTTACGCAACCCACCAGTCTGTTGCTCCACTGCAACAACCGCAGCATTCGCCACCAAGCCTTTGATTTCATTAGACTTTTTCTTAAAATCCTAGATTCCTACGAAAAAACCCATAGGATTGTTCCAATAAACTCGGTTTATTTGTATCACGGTCATGAATTAGCATTGTTTTCGTCAACAAACAGCGATTGCATGCCATGCACAAACTACCGTTATTCCTCTTGTTAGCCTACTTGTGGCTACCCCTGCCCAGCCACGCCTACGATCTCTTTAGTGAACTGCAATCGGGAGCCCTGATGGGTGACCTGCATCTATCCTATGGCCTCACCTGGCATGACCGTCACAGCCTCATGGCAGGCATGGGTTTTGTGGCTTCACGAAGCAATCACAGCGGCATGAAACTGTTTTCAGCGCAGTATCAATACCATGCGCCGTACCGCATAGAAATCGGCACTGTGATCTGGCAGCCTTTTCACTTTGGTATAGGTTTCCTCAAAAGCGATCACAAAGATTTATTCACCACCCTGCCCGATCAATATCCTTATCGTTATTACCCGCCATCTGCTTTGCATTTTTTATTTAATTATCAAAGCCGCGTGCAAATTAACAAACATTGGCAAGCTTCATTCAATATTTCGACGATGGACGTAGCCCTGATCAGTTACGTTCGTCAAAGCGATTATTACCAGGAAAATTATGATTTTTTCGGCTTAAACGGCATCACCGCCTGGGGTTTTGGAGTACGTTATGACTTTTAAAAAAACAGCATTTTTATTTTTATGCGCTCTCGTCTTAGTGGGTTGTCGTTATGAAGTCAGCCCATGGGAAACCGACCCGCATTGCTCACAAAAAGTGTCTATTGCTTACAACATAGAACGGTTAAAACAATTTGAACAAAAAGTGGGTACACGCACAGAATACCAAGTGGTCCTGGTCAGCGACCCGCAAGCCTACCCAAAAAGTTTTGACCGTATTATTCAGCATATTAACGGCATGGAAAATGTCGATTTTATTTTATTAACAGGTGATCTCGCTGATAGCGGTCTTAAAACCGAATTTGAGTGGGTGTGCGATATTATGGAGAAATCCGATAAACCTATTTTTGTCGCCATCGGCAATCACGACAGTCTCGCCTTTGGTAAAAAAATCTGGGCGAAAACATTTGGTAAAAAAATCTGGGCGAAAACATTTGGCCCTACGGATTACAGTTTCACCTATCAAAACAGCAAATTCATTGGCTACAACGATAATCAATATGAATTTGCGAATGTCCCTGATCGTGATTGGCTAAAAGAACAAACAGCGCAAAGCGAAAGTCGTGACTACACCTTTGTCTTTAGTCACATCCCGCCCTGGGATAAAAACTTTAGCCAAGAGCTCAAAGACATGGACGTGGATTTAAGCCTGCATGGTCATACCCATAATTACCGCTACTGGCAGTATAGCGAAGTGAAGCTGCCACACTTCGTTACTGCCAACACCCAAAAAGCTATTTTTGGTTTGCTTACCGTAAGCCAAGCAGGATTAACTGTTGAACACTGTATTAATTATCGCTGTGAAACCGCGCAGCTGGAAAACCGTTAATAATCCGCATAAGGGTAAATAGACTCGGCATAAAGCTGCAACTCTTCCAAGAGTGCTAATTTCTCAGGAGAGGATTGCAGCCCTTGTGCGGCTTTTTGCAACTCATTCGAAAATTGCGTAAAGCTCAACCAAGGTTTGCTGGCATCGGTGTGAAAGAGCCGCGCTTTACAATGCTCATGCCAGCGCTCCACCTCGCCTTCATGCAAGGTTTCAGGAAAATTGCGCGCACGAAAACGAAACAGCATTTCTTCACCACGGCCATCGGCAAAGCTGGCCGTCCACTGCGCCAAGGCTTCGGGGCTAAGCAGATGGATTTGCTCCATGCGGTTTTTATCCTGTGCAGGAAAAAATTCCGCATAGAGCATGCCATCGACATCACTACTTGCTGCAAATTCTTTTCCAGAAAAAACCTGTTGCAGTTTGGCTGTTAAGGCTCCGCGCTGTTGCAATAGCGCCAAATTCTGACGCAACACATCACCTTGAATATGAAAACGTGCCGCCTGAGCCTCAGTTAAGGTGCTAAAAGGTGCCAAGATTGGCGCTTTATTGATATGCACTTCTTTTAATGGTAATCGTGACACCGAGGGCGGTAATAATTCCTGCTTGGTAAAGACGCGCGCCTGAATTTCTTGCGCACTCAGCGCATAAAGCTCAGAGGGGTCGGCCTGTAAATCCCAAACGATGACCGAGTTTTTATTGGTCGGATGCCAGCATAAGGGCGCAACCACCGTCATGCAGCCACGCTCGGCAGGAATCATCCCCGACACATGCACCAAAGGTTTAAAATTAGCGACATCAATTAAAACGCCAACGGCGTCTTTTTTGCGCAAATTAAAAAAATAATTAAACAGTTTCGGCTGTTTTTCTTTAATTAATCTTGCCAGTGCAATAGTAGCTCGCACATCGGACAGCGCATCATGGGCATGACCATGGGCAATACCATTAGCACGCGTTAAATCTTCCAGTTTAAAACTGGGGCGGCCGTCTTCATGCACAGGCCAATTAATACCCTCAGGGCGCAAAGCGTAAGTGGCACGCACCACATCCAATAAATCCCAGCGAGAATTACCGTTTTGCCATTCGCGCGCATAGGGGTCAAAAAAATTACGGTACAGGGTGTAGCGCGTTACTTCGTCATCAAAACGAATGCTGTTATAGCCCAGCACACAGGTATTGGGCACAGAAAACAGCTG
>JBDKHD010000153.1:0-13325 GCA_039797885.1 Pseudomonadota bacterium | reverse complement strand
CCAAAATGATAACGACACTCATTTAGCCTTGTGCTATGGTGCGTGCCTTTAGATTTGGCACCTGTGGAGTATCGGCATGCTGGTTAAACCCCTTCTTTCTTTCTCACTTGCGATTTTGTTGTCTTTGACCACATGGGTGCAAGCGCAAGAAAACATCAACGCCACTGTCTCTCAGGCGTGGCAAATGCTGGATTACCTCGCCACCGACTACGCAGGTGCTGTCGAGAACGGCAAAGTTGTCAATCCTGCTGAATACCAAGAAATGCAGGAGTTTGCGCAAACCATCTTGGGTTATGTGCAAGGATTACCTCAGGCTGAAGGGCATCAGGCGTTGGTGCAACAGAGTCAAGAGTTGGTTGAGCACGTCCAAGCTTTGGCATCCACGGATGTGGTTGCTGCGGTTGCGCACGAGCTGGGCGATGGCCTGCTGTTTGTCTACCCCATTCCTACGGCTCCAAGCCACGCGCCCGATCTGGCTCAGGGTGCCAAGCTGTACCAAGAACATTGCACCGCTTGCCACGGGGTTTCAGGTGCGGCCGATACCGATATGGCCAAAAGCCTTGAGCCTGCACCCATTGCCTTTACCGACGTGGCGCGCGCCAATCAGCGCAGCCCGCTGTCTTTGTATCAAACGACCTCTCAGGGCGTGGACGGCACTAGCATGAAGGCTTTCCCTGAGTTGAGTGAAACCCAGCGCTGGGCCTTGGCTTATTATGTTGGCTCTTTAGCCTACACCAGCCAAGCTGCCGCAGGTGCGCAGTTGTGGAATAGCGATGCGTTAATTCGTGCGCAAATTGGCAATTTAAACGAGCTGTCGCGCGCGCGAGCCGAGCAGCTTTTCCCTGTTCTGGGGGAAGAGAAATCTCAGCAAGTTGTGGGCTATTTACGAGCCCATCCCGAAGAGCTGGCCGAAGCGGAAACAGGCTTGGCTCTGGCGCGAGGCCGCTTACAGGCCAGTTTGCGCGCCTATCAGGCAGGGGATAAGCAAAATGCCATCACCTTGGCGTTGTCAGCGTATTTGGATGGAGTCGAGCCTGTCGAGCCGTTATTAAATGCGCGCGCACCTAAGCTTCGCAGCCAGATTGAATTGTCGATGGGTGCGTACCGCACCAGTCTAAGCAAAGACGCGCAGCAGGCGCAAATCAGTGCTTTGGCGCAGCAAGTGGACGACTTATTGCAGCAAGCTCTGGCCGTGGTGGAAGAAGGCAACTATTCCGCTGGCGCGATTTTCTTGGGAGCCTTCACCATTTTATTGCGCGAAGGCCTTGAGGCTTTGCTGATTATTATTGCCATTCTCGCCTTCTTAAATCGCGCCAATCGCCCTGAAGTCCTGCCCTATGTACATCTGGGCTGGATCTCTGCCTTGGTGTTGGGTGTGGCGACTTGGGTGGTGGCACGTTTCTTTATCGACATCAGCGGTGCCAGCCGTGAGCTGACCGAAGGGTTTTCTGCCTTTTTTGCCGCTGTCATGCTGTTAAGCGTGGGTTTATGGATGCACCAAAAGAGCGTCGGGGATGCTTGGCAGGTGTATTTAAAAGAAAAGATGGGCGCCGCCATGGGTAAAAACACCGCTTGGTTCTTGTTTTTATTGGCTTTTATTTCGGTTTACCGCGAAGTCTTTGAAACCATTTTGTTTTACGCCGCACTTTGGGTCGAAGGGCAGGAGTCTATGATGCTGGCGGGTATGCTCAGTGCCGGAGTCTTGCTGGCGTTGATTGCTTGGCTGTTGCTGCGCACCAGTAAAAAAATCCCCATTGCTACATTTTTCTCGGCCAGTTCGGCTCTCATTGCCATTTTAGTGGTGGTGTTGACGGGTAAGGGCGTGGCGGCACTGCAAGAAGCAGGCTGGATAGATGTGACTTTAGCGCCTCTGCCTGCCATTGGTTGGCTGGGAATGACGGCCACCTGGCAAACTGCGGCAGCGCAGATTGCTGTTCTTGTGGTGCTGGTGCTTGGCTATTTCTATAACAAGCGTAATCAGTAGCAAGCTCAAGGCAATTTAGTTGGCTTCGGCCATTTTTTTCTCGTTTCCTGCCAGATGCCGACCAAGCCAACCGCGAATGCGGCGGGTGACTAAATTGCCGTAGTTTTCCTCAAGCGCCAACGCCTCTAATTTTACTGGGGTGTAATCGGCGTTTTTGCTGTGGCGAATGGCACCGATGCGCTCGTTGTTATTAAAGGCGCTGTTGCGGTTAAAAGGCGTCATTATGTCCAAAATGGGCAATTTTAAGCGCGGCAAGATTTGATTGAGCGGCTCGGGCGCGTAGGCATCGCCTGTGGCATCCACCAAAATGAGCGCCAGCCCTTCCTTGTTTTTCTCTTGGCCTAATTTTTCCTTAACGGGCTGTGCGGCCAGATAGAGCGCCGCCCAAGTGGCATTTTCACCACTGGCTACCAAAGCAATATTAAATTGCCCCTGCTGTTGTAAATAAGCCACGGCCGCTTTAAGGCGCCCCAGCATTTGCTCTTGATACTCTAAGGCAGCATCGCGCTGTGCTTGTACGGTTTGTTGGCCGAGTTTTTCATCTTTGGGCAGTTCGGGTAATTTCTCCAAACGCGGCAAGCTGGGCTCGCCTGCGGCATTGTCGGTTTTGGGTGTGCCTTGAGCGCTGACACCTGCTGATGGCTCTGTGTCGGCGGCTTGGGTGCGGGTTTTATCCGCTGCCACCTCTGTGGTTTTGTCCTGCGCTGGCGCGTCTGCTGCGGGCAGTGCGATTGAGTCTTCGCGTGCAGGTAAATTACGATTGGGGGCGCTGGGCAGGCCTAAACTCAGGGTATTCCAGCCGTAAGCGGGCAAGTACTCGCGCAGCGGGGCAATTAAATTGGGCCACTGCGCATGCTGTTCTAAGTCAGGCAAGATGAGCACAGTACCCTGCGGTTTGCCTATTTGTTCATTCAGATACAAGGCGGTAAAACTGCTGCCCTGCACTTGAAGGCGGATGGCTTCTTTTTCGCGCTGGTTATTTTTTAAAAAGGCGGTGATGGCGGCCTCGTTGGCCGTATTTTTGCGCGGTAAAACCCGCTCAGGCAAGGGCTTGCCGCTGTCTTGGGTCTCTTCGCCATGACTGGGGCTTGCTAAAAATATAAGTAAAATCAATAGGTTGGCTGATATAAAAGGCACGATATGGTTCGTCCTGAAAGGGTTGTGTGATTACAGCAAGATTCGTTCCTAGAGATTGAACAGGGCAAGGCGTACAATGCGGGCCTTGCGCTCAGGCTGGCAACAGTGGCCTTTAATCCAATTATGTGAGTATTCCTATGAAAGACTTTTTAATTGCGCCCTCCATTTTATCAGCCGACTTCGCCCGCCTAGGTGAAGAGGTGGAAAACGTCTTGGCAGCAGGTGCCGACGTGGTGCACTTTGATGTGATGGATAACCATTATGTGCCCAACCTCACCATAGGCCCGATGGTGTGCCAAGCGCTGCGCAAATACGGCATTAAGGCGCCAATTGATGCGCATTTAATGGTCAAGCCCGTAGATAAACTCATTGGCGATTTTGCCGAGGCCGGCGCCAGCATGATTACCTTCCACCCTGAGGCCTCCGAGCACATCGATCGCAGCTTGCAGCTGATTAAATCCTTTGGCTGCCAAGCGGGTTTGGTATTTAACCCCGCGACGCCTTTGCATTATTTGGATTATGTGATGGATAAAATCGATGTGATTTTAGTGATGTCGGTAAACCCGGGCTTTGGTGGCCAGTCTTTTATCCCTAGCACTTTAGGCAAGCTCAAAGAAGCGCGAGCCAAAATTAATGCCTCAGGCCGAAACATTCGTCTGGAAATAGACGGCGGTGTAAAGGTAGAAAATATTCGTGAGATTGCCCAAGCAGGCGCAGATATGTTTGTGGCAGGCTCGGCGATTTTCAGCCAAAAAGATTACAAACAAGTGATCAACGCCATGCGTGCGCAGCTGGCTCAAGCCTAATTATGCCTTGGCATAAAACCCTTGCCGTGCACTTTGGTGAGATGGGGCCTGCGCTTTTTTTGGTGGATTTAGACGGCACTTTGATCGACTCCATTCCCGATCTTGCCAGTGCGGTAAATGCTGTGCGTGCGCATTTAAATCAGCCTGTTTTTAGCACTGCCGAGGTCAGTCATTGGGTGGGCAATGGCATTGATATGCGGGTGCGCCGCGCTTTGGCAGGCGGCAATGAAGCCCAAGCCTTGGCCTTAGCTGCGGCAGAAATTGCGCGTGCGCGCGAAGTCTTTGATGCCGCTTATTTAAGTGTTTTAACGAAGGCTACAGGTGCTTACGCGGGTGTCGAGCTGTGGCTCCAGACTTGTGCCGTCCCCAAAGTATTAATCACCAATAAATCGCGAAAATTTACCGAGCCATTATTGCAAGCTTTAGGCTGGCAAGCGCATTTTGTGCAAGTTATTTGCGGTGATGATTTAGCCGAGAAAAAACCCTCGGCTATGCCTTTGCTTTTTGCTTGCCAGACACAACAGGTGGCGAGGGAAAAAACGGTGATGGTAGGGGATTCTCGCCATGATATTTTGGCGGCTAAAAACGCGGGTATTTTTTCGGTGGCGGTCAATTACGGTTACAACCACGGTGAAGATATTGCGCATTTTTCTCCAGACTGGGTGGTAGGCAATTTAATGGAGCTGGGCTGTTAGTCGGGATATTGCTGCCGAATCTGTAAAAATTCATCCAAATGCGTAAGTAAAATTTCTACCAATTTTGGTTCAAATTGGCTGCCCGATTTTTCTTTTAAAAAGTTTAAAATTTTATCCATCGGCCAAGCTTCTTTGTAGCAGCGTTTACTGCCTAACGCATCGAAGACATCGGCCAGCGCGGTGATGCGCCCCGCTATATGTATATCTTCGCCTTTAAGCCCTTTAGGGTAGCCTGATCCGTTCCAAAATTCATGATGTTGGCCTGCAATAATGGCTGCGGTTTTTAAAATACGGCGTTGCGATTTGTTAAGAATTTCAGCGCCTATTTCGGTGTGTGTCTTCATAATGGCGCGTTCGGTGTCGCTTAGTTTTCCTGGCTTATTTAAAATATTATCGCTGATGCCAATTTTTCCGACATCGTGCAAAGGAGAGGCCATTTTAATCAGATTGGCTTCGTTTTCGTCGAGGCCATAATGCAAGGCTAAAAGACGAGAATACTGCGCGACACGTTTGACGTGTGCGCCTGTTTCCTGTGAGCGTACTTCCACCGCTTCGCCGAGCAAATACAAAATCTCGCGCTGGGTTTCGATAATTTCTTCGCGCATTAAAATATTTTCGTAACTGATGGCAACGTTGGTGGCGTAAATCTCTAAGAGTTTTTTATCCAGCTCAGACAGAGCGTTGTTGTAACGTACATACAGCAGGCTTTCGCTGCCGCGTTTGGACGTAAAATAGCCAATGTAATAGCCGTCGTAGTGCTGACTTTTGCGCTCGCTCATGGCTTTTTCAAAACCGTCACGCACAGGCGCAGGAATGCTGTGTAAATCATCCAGATCGACAAACTCTTGCATCTCGCCCGTGGCAGCTAAAACGCGAAAACGCCTGCGTCCAAGCAGCTCTTCATCAAGTAGAGTGTTGGAGCAATACAGCGCGCTTTGTTCCAAGCCTAAAAGCAGCGTGACCTGCGACAACACCGCCGAGGCAAACTGGGTAATCGCACCCGTTGAAAACACTTCGGTGGAGGCGCGAATGACGTTTTCTAGCCCCCGCCTGTGCTCATCCAAGGTGCAAATATCGCGGTAGCTGCGCAAGGTGGCAAACATAAGGGTGTTGAGTTTGGTGGTGGTCAACTCGGTTTTGTCTTTGTAATCGTTGATGTCGTAATTGCGGATAACTTCGTGCTCAGGCGCCTGTCCCGGCTGACCGGTGCGTAAAATAATGCGGGTGTAACGGTTTTTAAGCTCTTCGCGTACATAGCGCGCGACTTCCAGCCCAGCGTGGTCTTCTTCCATTACTACATCGAGCAATATCATGGCAATGTCGTTGTGGCTGGCCATGATGGCTTTGGCTTCTTTGCCACTGTGGGCGCTGAGCAAATCCAGCATGCGGCCATCGAATTGAAAATTGGCAAGGACAATACGAGTGATGCGATGCACGTCGGGCTCGTCGTCCACAATGAGCACACGCCAAGGCTCTTTGGTAGGCAGTGATGAGGGTGTGACGGGGATATCATCGGCAAACAACAAGTCATCGTTCACGATACGGCTCCTATTTTTTCATGAAGGCAAGTTTAGTTTGGCTTTGTGTACTTCGCCTGTTCTTGGCCTTTTTTGATTTATCCCCATCCTCGGCTGTGGTACGCTTTCGCGCATTTTTGATTGGGGAATAAAGTATGAAAGCAGCAGTGAAATGGGTCGATAACGTGATGTTTGTCGGCGAGTCGGGTAGTGGTCACAGCGTGGTGATGGATGGTGCGCCCGATCACGGTGGCCGCAATATGGGCATTCGCCCCATGGAGATGATTTTGATTGGTTTGGGCGGCTGCACCAGTTTTGACGTGATCAGTATTTTAACTAAGCAGCGTTTGGATGTGCACGACTGCGTCGCTGAGCTGGAAGCCGAACGCGCTGAGGGCGTGCCCAGTCCTTTTACTAAGGTGCATATTCACTTCAAAGTGTTTGGCCATAATTTAAAAGAAGCAGCGGTTGAGCGAGCAGTGAAATTGTCCGCTGAAAAATACTGTTCGGCATCCATTATGTTAGAAAAAGGCGGCGTAGAAATTACGCACAGTTTCAGCGTTGTTGAAGTGATGTAATGGCTTTAATAAGCCAAAATAACTTTAAAACCTTTCTCTTGCGCAAGGATTTCCACTTGCGCAAAGTGCTCCGCAGCCCAGCCTTCGTAGGGCAGATGATTGTTGGCAACTAGCCACAATTGCCCGTCCGCAAAGAGATGTTTTTTTGCATCACGAAATAAGTTTTGCGCAAATTGGTAATTGGTGTCTTTGCCTTGGTGAAAAGGCGGATTGCTAAAAATAAAATCGAATTTGCCTGTGAGGTTTTTTAAGCCATCGCTGGCGACCACCTCGGCCTGTAAATTCAAGCGCGCGCTGTTTAGACGTGCAGCTTGCAAGGCCATGGCATCAATATCGGCCAGCGTCACGGCAAGGCGCGGCTCGCGTGCTTTTAGGCTTAGGCCAATAACGCCTGAGCCACAGCCTAAATCCAAAACTTTTCCCCGGCTTGGTACGGGCAAATATTCCAGCAATAAGGCTGTGCCTGTATCCAAATGACCATGATTAAATACGCCTGGCAAAGTGAGATAGGCTTGCTGCAAATAGGAAAACGACTGAGCGTATTTAAGCCAATTAAAAGAGCCTTGTGGCTTTAGCGTTAGCTGCCACAAAGTGCAGTGGCGGGCGCTGTCGATTTTCTGCATGCTGGTGCATAAAGGCTCTGCGGTTTTATTTAAACTTTTACCGCCTGATTCGTTGGCACCTATGACCCAGCAACTGCTATTTTTTCTGGCAATCAGCTCCAGCAGGCTTAAACCTAATGCTTTGGATTTTGGCCAAAACAGAATTATTTTTTCGGCATTAAGCTGTGCGCTTTGCGGCAAAGCAAAAACGGTTTTTTCGCTCTCGCCACCGTGCGCTTGCACCGTGAGCCAGTCGTAACTGAGCAGCTGGCAATGGCGGGATTTAAATAGATCCAACCATTTCGCGGGCAGCTGTGCGCCTGCGCCTAAAATCAGCGTATGAGCGTCGAGTAAATGGGCGTGGCGAATAAGCAGTTCGTAATGATTCATAAGAAATAAAACCGCCCAGCTAAAGCTTGGACGGTGATAAGGCCAGTATTATTTGGCAGCAGCCGCAGCAGCAACGGCTTTCATAATGAGGCCGCGTGCTTCTTCGGCATTGCCCCAACCCTGAACTTTTACCCATTTGCCTTTTTCGAGGTCTTTGTAGTTTTCAAAGAAATGGGTAATTTGCGCGCGCAACAATTCAGGAACGTCGTTGATGTCCTGCACGTTGTTGTAAATTTGGGTGAGTTTTTGGTGAGGAACGGCAATCAATTTGGCATCGCCACCGGCTTCGTCGTCCATATTTAATACGCCCACTACGCGAGAGCGAATGGTCGCGCCTGGCACCACAGGGTAGGGCGTGATAACCAGTACGTCTAAGGGGTCGCCGTCATCGCCCAAAGTATTGGGGATATAGCCGTAGTTGGCTGGGTAAAACATGGGGGTGGCCATAAAACGGTCTACCATCAGGCAGTCCATATCGTGGTCGATTTCGTATTTGATGGGGCTGCTGTTTGCTGGGATTTCGATGGTAACGTAGATGTCGTTCGGCAGATCTTTGCCAGAGGAAATGTTGTGGTAGCTCATGTGGGTTTATCCATGTGTGAAGTAAAAAACGCGCGGATTATAACGAGAAGCGCCGCGTCTGTCAGTTGTACTTAGGCCTGGGTTTTTTTATAAGCACCAGAAATTGTCAGCTTTACACCGAAAATGCCGCTTTGGCCGTTTGAGCTGTTGCTCGAAAATCACTCTGCCACTAGACTGCCCGCACTTTTTCAGTGTGGTTGCTATGAAGAATCTTCGGTATTTTTGCGCCCTTTTTACCAGTTTTATCGCCAGCGCTTACGCGGATGAGCCGCTGCCTGAGCTGTACTTTGCCACTGATACCCCGCCTTTGGTGCTCACGGCATCCCGTTTAAAACAGCCCAAAACCGAAACGCCAGCCAGCGTTACCGTCATCGAGGCGGCGCAAATTGAAGCTTGGGGAGCGCGCAGCATTCCCGAAGTGCTGCGCTTTGTGCCTGGTATGTTTGTTGGGGAGAGCCAAAAAGAAAATACGCCTGCGGTGGTCTATCACGCCGCCACGCAAAACCTCGCCAGACGTTTACAGGTGCTGGTGGATGGCCGCAGCGTTTACAAGGCCGCCATTGCTCGGGTTGTTTGGGATGATATTCCTGTGGCGGTCGAGGATATTGCGCGCATCGAAGTGATTCGTGGCCCAAGCTCGGCCATGTACGGCGCGAACGCCTTTATGGCGACCATCAACATTATTACCAAAGCCCCCGAAGACACTTTGGGCACACGCTTAGCCTCGCGCGTGGGCAATCAGGGCGTGCGCGATGTATTTTTAAGTCATGCCGATTTATCGGGCGAAAGCAGCTACCGCATCAGCGCCAACTACGAAACCGATGACGGTTTTGACGGCCCTAAAAAATGGCAAGATGAAGGCTTGGACAACTGGCGCGATGACATTCGCAGCAAGCATGTGGCTATGACCTACGAGCGCCCGCTGTGGGATAAAACACAATGGCGCGTGGATTTAGGCCTAGTGCATAACGACGCGCAAATTCAAAATTCACGCAGCAGTTACGATATTCAAGATCGTGAAAATAATGTGATTAGCCTAGAGAGCAAATTAAAATTTGAGTTCTCGGAAAATCATAAATCGCATTTACAAATGTATTGGCAAAAAGAACAGCGCGATCATAAAAAACGCGAGCGCATGTTTACGGTTTTTTTGGACCCCAATTTAGCCGAACTGTATCGCCAAAATCCAGAAGCGACGGCCAAAATGGCCGAGATTTTGGATGATTTGGGTAGGCTAACACCCGCTGAGCTGGCGCAAGGCGCGGTGTTGCAACAAGAATTGCAAAATCTGGTCAGCTCTTTGCCGCCAGAGCAACAAGCCCTCTATCAAAATCTGCAAACCAATTTTTATGCTTCCATGAAAAACGGCAAGCCCGAGCGCGTGACGGGCACATTGGATTATGGCTACGAAGAACAGCGCATCGATGTGGAATGGCAAGACACGATTATTTGGCATGAGCGTTTGCGCACCGTATCGGGTTTGAGCCTGCGCTATGACGAAGCCTATTCGGCCACCTTTTTTAATAACGACTATCGCACCAACACCATTTATCGCGCCTTTGCCAATATCGAATGGCGCATGCTCGACAGTTTGATTTTTAACGCAGGCGGCATGTACGAGCAGGAAGACATTAACGACCGCGTTTTCTTGCCGCGCGTGGCGGTAAATTGGCTGTTAACCGAGCAGCAAAGCCTGCGTTTGGTGTATTCGCAAGCGGTGCGCTCGCCCGATATGCTGGAACAAAGCCCAGACACCTCGCCGCACATTACCGACCTGACAGAAAATTATTTAAATCTAAGCGAAACCATGCTGTTTCAAACGCAGCGTTTTGTGCATCGTGGGTTAAAACATGAAAAGATCAGCAGTTATGAGTTGGGTTATTTTGCGAATTTCCCCAGTATAAAAGCCGAGCTGGATATAAAGCTCTATCACGACAAGATGAAGAATTTAATCTCTGGCGATCCCACCAATGTCGATGATATGCAAATTATGGCCACTTCGACTATGAATATTCGCGGTATCGAAGCACAGGGTAAATGGATGCCCAGTGCCAAAGATTGGCTGTGGCTGACGGCCGCTTATATGGATGTGGACTTGCATTTAAATTTCCTAAGTGAGCACTGTGAAGAAACTTGTTTAAGCCCAAAATACAGCGCAACTTCCAGCTGGTTTCATCAATGGGACGGTTTTAATTCAACGCTGTCTTATTTATGGCTCAATGCTTTAAGTGATAATCGCTTCACTTATCAGCGCACAGAATTAAATTTGCGTAAAAACTTTCAGCTTGGGCAGTACAAACCTTGGGCTGGCGTGTTTTGGCAATACCAAATTTCCCAGCAGCCACTGGGATACGACACGCAGTATTTAACAAAACGAAACACTTACTTTTTACAGCTGGGTATGAACTTCTAAAAATTATGCGCATGGAAGCACGCAGGGTTGCGTCGATATTATTGCTTACGTTCGCCGTACTAAGTCATAGAGCCTGGGCGGATGTCTTACTTGTGGTGCCAGAGAGCACTCCGAGCATGATGCTGCTTGCCGAAAAAATGCAGCACTCATTAGGCACGCCTGTGGATATTGGCTTACAGAACGACCCTGGCACCAAGTACGAGCGCTATGCTGTTGCTGTTTTAGTGGGTGAGCAGGCGCTTAAAAACTGGTCGGGTGCTATTCCAGCCATTGGTGCGTTGATTTCCCGTGAAGACAGTTTGGCTTTTGCGGGTAAAGCCCAAACGATTTTGTATCAAGAGCCACCTTTAGAGCGACAATTGTATTTAGCTAAAGAATTATTGGGAGGTGAGTATGCGCTTGGCGTGCTGGCGGTGTCGGAAAAAGAACTCTTGCGTCATTATCCCGATCTGGATTTGGACTCAAAAAACCTCGGGGCGGTATTTTATTACACGAAAAACTACCCCAATTTGAATTACGCACTCAATGATGTGCTAAAAAACAGTGCGATTTTGGTCGGTGTTGCCAATAAAGCGCTGTACAACAACGACACCATTAAAAATATATTGATTACTTCTTATCGACAAAACAAAGCCCTAATCGGCCCGACTTCGGCCTATTTAAGTGCAGGCGCCTTGGCCAGCACTTACAGTAATTTGGATGATACGGCACAACGGCTCAGCGAAATTATTGAGCAGGGCTTGCAGCAAAAAAAATGGCCCGCATCCGATTATAATCCTTATTTTCATGTGGCTTTTAATGCTCAGGTGGCGCGTTCGCTGAACATGACCTTGCCCGACGCCAATGCTCTGGCCAAGAAATTAAAAAACCTTCCTTAATTATTTTCCTGTTTTTCGCTGGGGATGTGTTTGCGCACCCACAATGCACCCAATGCCGTGAACAGCATTAGCCCCACCATAGGTATGGGCGTGCCGTTGTGCAGCCCCGCCCAAATTAAACCTGCCAGCGCGCCACTTGTAAATTGACACACTCCAGTTAAGGCATTGGCAGTGGCGCTGATGTCTTTGAAATGATGCAAAATCAGGGCGACGGAGTTGGAGCCAATCAGCCCTAGTGTGCCGACAAAGAGCATCATCAAGGGCAAAATAAAACCTAAATGAATATCGGGAATAAATACAAATAAACCGACCAATAAAGCCGCCGATGTGGCTTGAATGCTTAAGCCCAAGGTTAAAATTTGCTCGCTGGAATACTTGCCTAATAGCCTAACGTTTAGGCGATTCATCAGCATCATAAAAATAATATTGACACCAAAGAGCCAAGGGAAAGTACTGCTGGCCGCGCCAAAATGTTGCAAATATAAATAGGGTGAAGCAGTGACGAAAATAAACATGCCGCTGTAAGACAGGCTCAGCGCCAAAATAAGGCGTCTGGCGCGTTTATGAAAAATCACTTGCCAATAATTTTTGTAAGAAATACTTTTTCTGCGCGCCTCTATTGGGTGGCTTTCAGGCAATTGCCAGAAAAATACCGCTGTCGCTACGCTGGCATAAATACCTAAAATCCAAAAAATACTGTGCCAGGTGCTGTAAGCCAAAGCGATGGAACCAAAAATCGGTGCTAATAGTGGTGCCATCATGGTAATCATCGAAATCATCGACAGTGTGCGTGCTACATCCAAGCCGCGAAATAAATCACGCACAATCGCCGCCGAGTTTACGACCGCCAGCCCGCCGCCTAAGGCCTGCAAAACGCGCAGGCTGAGCAGCTCATTTAGGGTGTCGGCTTGGGTAATTAAAAAACTGTTGGCAGCAAAAATACTTAGGCCAATCATGACTAAGGGGCGGCGGCCAAAACGATCGGAAAGCGGACCGCCGCTTAATTGCCCCAGCGCAAAACCGATTAAATAGGCGCTGATGGACAGCTCGGCAAAATGAATTTCCGTGCCCAGATCTTTGGCGATAGCGGCCATGGCAGGCAGATTCATATCGACGGCAAGTGGGGAGATGGCGGTTAAAAATGCCAGCAACACAGGCAAAGGCAAAATAAGGTGGCGCATAGTTGGCCCATGAAAGAGGAAAGCCGCGCCATTATAGAGAAGCAGGCACACAGGGGTAGTGGCGTTTTGTGAACAGACTGTGGCAAATGGGTGCGATTCCGTTACACTCGCCTGATTTTAAAAATACGATGAGAGCAAGATGCAAAATACGGTAAAACAAGGCGTGCTGTTGGTGAACCTGGGGACGCCCGACGCCCCTACGCCTTTGGCCGTTAAAACATATTTGGCCGAATTCTTGTGGGACAAGCGCGTAGTCGATGCGGCGCGCCCGCTGTGGTGGCTGATATTACACGGTATTATTTTACGCACGCGTCCCAAGCGCGTGGCGCAGGCTTATCAAAGTATTTGGCAGGCCGACGGCTCGCCATTACTGAGCATTTCCAAAGCGCAACAGGCTGCGTTGGAGCAAGAGTTGGGCTTGCCTGTAGCCTTGGCTATGACGTACGGCAACCCAAATCTGGCGCAAGCTTTGGCAGAGCTTAAAGCGCAACAGGTCGAAGAAATTGTGCTGTTGCCGCTTTTTCCGCAGTACAGCGACAGCACCACGGCGGCGGTGTGGGAT
>JBDKHD010000152.1:0-3244 GCA_039797885.1 Pseudomonadota bacterium | reverse complement strand
AGCTCAACAACGTCCATTACAGACATGGTGGCGATAGCTTCGATGATTTGATCTTTAGTCAGAGACATGACAATTTTCCTAAATTTAAGGGAGCGAAGTGCTCGTTAAATCGTTTAAGCCGCTAATAAAATTAGGCAGCTTGTTCTTTTTGGTCGCGAACAGCAGCAATGGTACGAACCAATTTGCCTGCAGCAGCTTCTTTCATGACGCTCATCAGCTTGGCCAGTGCTTCGTTGTAGGTTGGCAGTGATGCCAATACGTCGATAGACACTTTATTGCCTTCGAAGGCAGCGCCCTTAAGCTCGAATTTGGGGTTCTTTTTCGCGAATTCTTTGAAAATACGCGCAGCAGCACCAGGGTGCTCTTTAGAGAACGCCACCAAGCTTGGGCCAGCCAGAACGTCGTTCAGACATTCAAATTGGCTGCCTTCAACAGCACGACGTGCCAGCGTGTTACGGACAACTTTCATCCATACGCCGTTTTCGCGTGCTTCTTTACGCAGAACGGTCATGGCGCCTACAGTTACGCCTCGAGAGTCGGCAACAACGGCAGACAGAGCACCTTGCGATGCTTCTTGGACTTCGGCGACTATCGCCTTTTTATCTTCGAGTCCTAAGGCCACGATTAACTCCTAACCAGTTACATTCGGCTTTTCAGCCAGTCTCGGTGTGACTATTCAGAAATCTGAACGGGGATGCACACCATCTACGCAGGACATTAAGCTTTGAAGTTATCTTCGCACCTGCGGTCTTTGATAGCTGCCGCACAAGGCGGCAACCCCAAAGAGCGGGAGATTAAGCTTCTAAGGAAGCTTGATCAATTACTAAACCTGGGCCCATGGTGGAGCTCAGGGTAACCTTCTTCATGTAAATACCTTTAGATGAAGTCGGTTTGGCTTTACGCAGGTCTGCTAATAAAGCTTGTAAGTTTTCTTTCAGAGCTTGAGCGCTAAAGTCCACTTTACCGATAGAGGTGTGGATAATACCGTTCTTGTCGTTGCGATAACGCACTTGACCAGCCTTAGCATTTTTCACGGCTTCGGCAACGTTAGGAGTAACAGTGCCGACTTTGGGGTTTGGCATCAGGCCGCGTGGACCCAGTATTTGACCCAAAGTACCGACAACGCGCATCGCATCGGGAGAGGCAATAACAACGTCGTAGTTCAGGTCGCCAGCTTTCATTTGTGCAGCCAGTTCGTCCATACCTACTACGTCTGCGCCAGCGGCTTTGGCCGCTTCAGCGTTTGCGCCTGAGGTGAACACAGCAACGCGCATGGTTTTACCTGTGCCGTGTGGCAGAACAGTAGCGCTACGCACGCCTTGGTCTGATTTACGCGCATCAATACCCAGATTGACAGCAACGTCTACAGACTCTTTGAACTTAACGCTTTTTGCCAATTCAGCCAGCAATGAGGCGGCTTCTTCTACGGAGTAGAGCTTGCCTGCTTTTACTTTGGCGGCGATTGCTTGTTGACGCTTGGTTAACTTAGCCATTATTCAACTCCCTCTACGTTAATACCCATAGAACGTGCTGAACCTGCGATGGTGCGCACAGCGGCATCCAAACTGGCAGCGGTCAAGTCTTTTTGTTTGGTTTTTACGATATCTTCCAGCTGGGCGCGATTCACAGTGCCCACTTTGTTGCTGTTAGGCTTGGCAGAACCCGAGGTAATGCCTGCGGCTTTTTTCAGCAAGTAAGAGGCAGGAGGCGTTTTCAATTCAAAGGTAAAGCTACGATCGCTGTACGCAGTGATAACGACAGGAATTGGCATACCCACTTCCATACCCTGAGTTTGGGCGTTGAAGGCTTTGCAGAATTCCATAATGTTCAGACCCTTTTGACCCAGTGCTGGGCCTACGGGTGGAGATGGGTTGGCCTTACCTGCTGCAACTTGCAGCTTGATGTAGGCTTCGACTTTCTTTGCCATATTTTACTCCAATGGGTGATAACGCCTTGCGGCTCCCCTGTTTATTAAGTGCTAAACCGCTTTTTCGACCTGAGTAAACTCAAGCTCAAGCGGTGTCGCACGACCAAAAATTGTAACCGCAACATGCAGACGAGATTTGCCGTAATCAACGCTTTCAACAACGCCATTAAAGTCGGCAAAAGGCCCTTCGGTAACGCGCACCACCTCACCTGGCTCATAAATAGTTTTATGAGTGGGCTTGTCGGCACCATCACGCACGCGCTGTAAAATCGCATCGGCTTCTTTATCGGTAATGGGCGCAGGCTTGTCGGCTGTACCACCAATAAAACCCAACACACGAGTAGTTTGCTTTACCAAATGCCAAGTGTCGTCGTTCATTTCCATCTGCACTAAAACATAGCCAGGATAGAACTTACGCTCACTTTTACGTTTTTTACCGTCACGAACTTCCACCACTTCTTCAGTGGGCACCAGAATCTCACCGAAGTGCTCTTCCATGTGATAAAGAGCCACACGCTCTTTCAACGAAGACTGTACGCGTTTTTCATAGCCCGAGTAGGCATGTACAACATACCAGCGCATTGCCATAGTTTGCCCCTTAGCCTATGAGTAACCTAACCAGCCAGCCCAGCAAGGAGTCCACGCCCCACAATACCAAGCCAGAAATAAACACCACGACCACCACAATCAAAGTGGTTTGCGTCGTTTCTTGCCGAGTGGGCCATACCACCTTGCGACGCTCGATATTGGCTTCTTTAAGCAAGGTGACAAAAGCACGGCCCTGATGGGTGGTTAACGCCACACCCGCAGCCGCCAACACCAATGCAGAAACAGCCAAGACTCGATAAATCAAGCTCAGCTCAACAAAATACACATTACCAACCACCGCTGCCGCAAAAACCACTAAGGCGACAATCCACTTCAGAATATCCAGCGGTGACTTACTACTTACGTTGCTATCAGCACTCATTGTTATTCCCTAAAGCCGAAAATGGCAGCCGAAGCTGCCACTTGAAATACTTGGCAGGCCAGGAGGGACTCGAACCCCCAACACCCGGTTTTGGAGACCGGTGCTCTACCAATTGAACTACTGGCCTGTATAGACACTTATCTAGGGCGGCGAATGTTACACATCCATAATCCGCATGGCAAGTCTTTTCTAATAAAAAACCGAGGGTTAGCTCGGTTTTTTATGCGGTTTAGCGCCTGACGCATAGCACCAGGCACTTAGCGTTATTAGGCGATAATTTTCGCTACAACGCCTGCGCCTACAGTACGGCCGCCTTCACGGATAGCGAAGCGCAAGCCTTCGTCCAT
>JBDKHD010000151.1:0-29969 GCA_039797885.1 Pseudomonadota bacterium | reverse complement strand
ATGGACGAAGGCTTGCGCTTCGCTATCCGTGAAGGCGGCCGTACTGTAGGCGCAGGCGTTGTAGCGAAAATTATCGCCTAATAACGCTAAGTGCCTGGTGCTATGCGTCAGGCGCTAAACCTAATAAAAAACCGAGCTCTGGCTCGGTTTTTTATTGCTGTTGACTTCACTGTACAAGGCACATACAATTCGCCACCCCTTAAACTCGAGGGGATGGCTCTTTAAACTTAAATTTGGAGTTTGGTATGCAAAACCAACGTATCCGTATCCGTTTGAAAGCGTTTGATCATCGCTTGATCGATTCTTCGACCCAAGAGATTGTTGAAACAGCAAAGCGTACGGGCGCTCAAGTGCGCGGTCCTATCCCACTGCCCACTCGTAAAGAGCGTTTCACTGTTCTGATTTCTCCGCACGTTAATAAAGACGCGCGCGATCAGTACGAAATCCGTACCCATAAGCGCATGCTCGACATCGTTGAGCCAACTGAAAAAACAGTTGATGCGTTAATGAAACTGGATCTGGCTGCCGGTGTGGAAGTTCAGATCAGCTTAGGTTAATCGCAAGATTACTTAAGCCCTGTGTAACGTCCCTTGGGACGGCCATAGCGGGTTAAAGCCCCGTACACTAGAGGTAAATAAAGATGGCAATTGGTATTGTCGGTAAGAAAGCGGGCATGACCCGTGTCTTTACTGAAGATGGACAATCTGTTGCTGTGACTGTGCTTGAAGTAACGCCTAACCGCATCACTCAAGTTAAAACCGTTGATACTGACGGCTACAGTGCACTACAGATCACTTATGGCGAGAAGAAAGTCTCTCGCGTTTCTAAAGCCGAAGCGGGTCACTTTGCTAAAGCAAGCGTCCAAGCTGGTCGCGGCGTACAAGAATTCCGTACAGAAGAAAGCTTCGCTGTTGGCGAAGAGTTGACTGTTGCGCAGTTCGAAGCAGGTCAGAAAGTTGACGTGACAGGCGTATCTAAAGGTAAGGGTTTCCAAGGCGGTGTTAAGCGCTGGAACTTCCGTACCCAAGACGCAACTCACGGTAACTCTTTGTCACACCGTGTATTGGGTTCTATCGGTCAATGTCAAACGCCTGGTCGCGTGTGGAAAGGCAAGAAAATGGCCGGCCACATGGGTGCAGAGCAAGTGACTACTCAGTCATTGGAAATCGTGCGCGTTGATGCAGAAAACAATCTTCTGCTTGTCAAAGGCGCTGTTCCTGGTGCGACTGGTTCCGATGTAATTGTTAAGCCAGCTGTAAAGGCCAAGGGGTAAGCAATGGAACTCAAAACTAATACTGGTAGTGCAGTAACCGTTTCTGAAACTGCCTTCGGTCGTGATTTTAATGAAGCTCTAGTGCATCAAATCGTTACTGCTTACATGGCAGGCGGTCGTCAAGGCACCAAAGCACAAAAAACACGCTCAGAAGTAAGCGGCGGTGGTATCAAGCCATGGCGTCAAAAAGGTACAGGTCGTGCGCGTTCTGGTACCTCTAACTCGCCAATCTGGCGTGGCGGCGGCGTAACCTTTGCTGCTAAACCCCGCAACTTCGAACAAAAAGTTAACAAGAAAATGTATCGCGCTGCGATGCAATCCATCTTGTCTGAACTGGTTCGTCAAGATCGTTTGATCGTGGCAGACACTTTTGCTATGGATTCTCACAAAACTAAAGAGTTTGTGGCCAAGCTGAAAGAACTTGAGTTAAGCAATGTTTTGATCATCTCTGATGAGATCGACGAAAAACTGTACTTGGCGGCTCGTAACGTGCCCCATGTCGGCCTAACCGAAGCTGCTGCTGTTGATCCTGTAAGCCTGATTGCTTTTGAAAAAGTATTGGTAACCGTACCTGCTCTGAAGCAACTTGAGGAGGCATACGCATGAACCGTGAACGTATATATAAAGTACTGGTAGCGCCACATGTTTCTGAAAAAGCCACTTTGTTGGCAGAGAAACAAGGTCAATTCGTATTCCGTATTGCACCCGATGCCACCAAGCTCGAAGTAAAAAAAGCGGTTGAGGCTCTGTTTAACGTCAAAGTTGAAGGCGTACAGACTGTCAACATTAAAGGTAAAACCAAGCGTACTGCTCGTGGCTTGGGCAAGCGTAATGATGTGCGTAAAGCGTACGTCAAACTCGCTGCCGGTCAAGACATCGACTTCGCAGACGCGGAATAAGGGGACTTAAGTCATGGCATTGGTGAAAACTAAACCGACTTCTCCTGGTCGCCGTCATCTGGTGAAAGTCGTAAATGCTGAATTGCACAAAGGTAAACCCTTTGCAGCATTGCTTGAAGCAAAACAAAAGAATGGTGGTCGTAATAACAACGGTCACATCACTACCCGTCATCAGGGTGGTGGTAGCCGTCAACACTACCGCTTGATCGACTTCAAACGCGACAAAGATGGCATCCCAGCCGTTGTTGAACGTTTGGAATACGATCCAAACCGTAGCGCGAACATCGCTTTGTTGAAATACAAAGACGGTGAGCGTCGTTATATCCTGGCCCCTAAGGGTGTGGTTGCTGGTGACAGCATCATCTCTGGTCAAGATGCGCCCATCAAAGCAGGTAGCGCTATGACTTTGCGTCATGTGCCTGTGGGTTCTGTGGTTCACAACATCGAACTGAAGCCTGGCAAAGGCGGTCAGTTGGCTCGTTCAGCAGGTTCTTCTGCACAGCTGGTTGCGCGTGAAGGTGCTTATGCCACTTTACGTCTGCGCTCTGGCGAAATGCGCAAAGTGTCTGCCGATTGCCGTGCCACCATCGGTGAAGTGGGCAATCACGAACACAGCTTGCGTGAATTGGGTAAAGCCGGTGCAGCTCGCTGGCGCGGCATTCGCCCAACCGTTCGCGGTACGGCGATGAACCCAGTCGATCACCCCCACGGTGGTGGTGAGGGTCGTACCTGCGGTAAGCATCCTGTTACTCCATGGGGTGTACCAACCAAGGGCTATAAGACTCGTAAGAATAAGCGTACCGATAATATGATCGTACGTCGTCGTTCTGCGAAATAATTAGAGAGGATATAACTGTGCCACGTTCATTGAAAAAAGGTCCATTTATCGACCATCACTTGATGAAGAAGGTAGAGATTGCTCTTGAGAAGAACGACAAACGTCCGATCAAGACTTGGTCTCGCCGCTCCACAATTTTCCCAGATTTTGTGGGCCTGACTATCGCCGTTCATAACGGCAAAACACACATGCCTGTTTTCGTTACTGAAGACATGGTTGGACATAAACTCGGCGAGTTCGCGCTGACCCGTACTTTCAAAGGTCACGTTGCGGATAAGAAAGCCAAGCGTTAATAAGGGGTGAAATATGTCTGAAGTAGCCGCTATTTTACGTGGTGCTCGTCTGTCCGCACAAAAAGCACGCTTAGTTGCCGATACCATTCGCGGCAAAAAAGTCGGTGAAGCTCTGAACATCCTTTCTTTTAGTAATAAGAAAGGTGCAGACATCATCAAGAAAGTGCTCGAATCTGCCATCGCCAACGCTGAGCATAACGACGGCGCTGACATTGATGAATTACGCGTTTCGACCGTTTTTGTTGATGCAGGCACTTCATTGAAGCGTATTCTGCCACGCGCCAAAGGCCGTGCAGACCGCATTGTTAAGCGTACTTGTCACATCACTGTGAAAGTTTCAGAAAAATAGGAGTTGGTCAGATGGGTCAAAAAGTTCATCCAACCGGTATCCGCTTAGGTATTACCAAAGATCATAATTCGATCTGGTATGCCGGTAAGGATAAATACGCCGACAACCTGCTGGCTGACATCGCTGTTCGCGCTTTGATTGAAAAGCGTTTAGAAAAAGCCTCAGTAAGCAAAGTAGTCATTGAGCGTCCTGCGCAACAAGCCAAGATTACCATCCACACAGCCCGTCCAGGCATTGTGATCGGTAAGAAAGGCGAAGACGTAGAAGTTCTGCGTAAAGAAATCAGCGATCTGATGGGCGTTCCTGCGCACATCAACATCGAAGAAATTCGTAAACCTGATACCGATGCCAAGCTGGTTGCGCAAAGCGTAGCTAGCCAGCTCGAACGCCGCGTTATGTTCCGTCGTGCTATGAAGCGCGCCGTACAAAACGCTCTGCGTGCGGGTGCTGAAGGCATCAAAATCGAGGTGAGCGGTCGTTTAGGTGGTGCTGAGATTGCTCGTACCGAATGGTATCGTGAAGGTCGTGTGCCACTGCACACCCTACGCGCTGACATCGACTACGCAACGTACGAAGCACTGACTACCTACGGTATCATTGGCGTTAAAGTGTGGATTTTCAAAGGCGAAATCCTCGGCGGTATTCAAGAAGTCCGCGAACGTGCAAAGAACCAAGGTAAAAAGAAAGCCGCAGCTGGCCGCTCATAAGGGGAATTAGTTATGTTACTACCAAAACGTACCAAGTTCCGTAAAGTTCAGACTGGCCGCAACCGCGGCTTGGCGATCCGTGGCTCCAAAGTGAGCTTTGGTGAATACGCCCTGAAAGCTACTGGACGTGGCCGCATGACTTCACGTCAAATTGAAGCCGCTCGTCGTGCTTTGACTCGTAAAGTGAAGCGTGGCGGTAAAATCTGGGTTCGTGTATTCCCAGACAAACCAATCACTGCCAAGCCTTTAGAAGTTCGTATGGGTAAAGGTAAAGGTTCTGTTGAGTACTGGGTATGCCAGATTCAACCAGGCCGTGTTCTGTACGAAATCGAAGGTGTTCCAGAAGAGCTGGCGCGTGAAGCATTCGCTTTAGCGGCCGCCAAGCTGCCTTTTGAAACCACATTTGTGAAGCGGACGGTGCTGTAATGAAAGCCAATGAACTGAAAAACAAATCTACCGCTGAGTTGAAAACTCAGCTCGAAGAATTGTTAAACGGACAATTTAAAATGCGTATGCAGAAGGCGACTGGCCAATTGAACCAGACCCATCTCATTCGTCAAACTCGCCGTGATATCGCTCGCGTTAAAACCGAGCTTGCTAGCAAGGCAGGTAAATAATCATGACTGAGAACAACAAAATCGTTCGCACCGTGTCAGGTCGTGTAGTAAGCAACAAAATGGACAAGTCTATGACTGTTCAAATTGAGCGCTTTGTAAAACACCCGATCTACAAAAAGTTCGTGAAAACCACTTCTAAAGTGATGGCACACGACGAAAACAACGAGTGCAACATTGGTGACTTGGTTACCATTAAAGAGTCGCGTCCTTTGTCTAAAAACAAGACTTGGGCGCTTGTATCCATCGACGAGCGTGCTGCTGGGGTCTAACCCGGGCGCAGCCAGTTTAGGAGCGATAGCATGATTCAAACTCAATCTATGCTTGACGTTGCCGATAACAGCGGCGCGAAACGCGTACAGTGCATCAAAGTACTGGGCGGTTCACATCGTCGTTATGCCGGCATCGGTGACCTAATCAAAGTATCCATTAAGGAAGCCATTCCTCGTGGAAAAGTGAAAAAAGGTCAAGTAATGAATGCAGTGGTTGTTCGTACCCGTAAAGGCGTACGTCGTCCAGACGGTTCTATCATCCGTTTCGACGTTAACTCTGCTGTTCTATTAAACAGTGCATTGGCCCCCATCGGTACTCGTATCTTTGGACCAGTGACTCGTGAATTGCGTACAGAGCAATTCATGAAAATCATTTCCCTAGCACCTGAAGTGCTGTAAGGGAGGGGATGACTATGTTAAAGATTCGTAAAAACGACGAAGTAGTCGTGATTACCGGTAAAGACAAAGGCAAGCGTGGCAAAGTACAACAAGTACTGAGCGACGGTAAGCTGCTCGTTGCTGGTATCAACGTGGTGAAAAAGCACCAAAAACCGAATCCGTACCTGCAACAACCAGGCGGCATCGTTGAAAAAGAAATTGGTATCCAAGCTTCTAACGTTGCCATTTGGAATGCTAAGACTGGCAAAGCCGACCGCGTTGGCTTCAAAGTCGAAGGCGAAAGCAAAGTGCGTATTTTTAAATCCACTGGCGATCAAATCGACGCTTGATAAGGCTAGGTAACTACAAATGTCACGTTTAAAAGACCTGTACAAAAATGAAGTAGCGGCCAAGCTGATTCAAGAGTTTGGTTACAAAAACGTAATGGAAGTGCCTCGCATCACCAAAATCACTCTGAATATGGGTGTGGGCGAAGCGCTAGGCGACAAGAAAATTCTGGAAAATGCCGTAAGCGATATGCGAGCCGTTTCTGGTCAAAAACCTGTCGTCACCAAAGCACGCAAGTCAGTCGCGAACTTCAAACTTCGTGAAGGCTGGCCAATTGGCTGCAAAGTGACTTTGCGTCGTGAGCGTATGTGGGAATTCTTAGATCGTATGATCGACGTTGCCCTGCCACGCGTGCGTGACTTCCGTGGTATCAATGGCAAATCTTTTGATGGCCATGGTAACTACAGCATGGGCGTGAAAGAACAGATCATTTTCCCCGAAATTGACTACGATAAAGTGGACAAAGTTCGCGGCATGGATGTGACCATCACGACTACTGCTAAAACCAACGAAGAAGGCCGCGCTCTGCTGAAAGCGCTGCAGTTCCCTTTCCGTAACTAAGGAGCAATTCATGGCTAAAGTTAGCATGAAAAATCGTGAACTGAAGCGCGAAAAGCTGATCGAGAAATTCGCTGCCAAGCGCAGTGAATTACGCGAGATCGTCAGCAACGTGAACTCTTCAGAAGAAGATCGTTGGAATGCACAACAAGCATTGCAAAAACTGCCCCGTGATTCATCACCAAGCCGTTTGCAGCGCCGTTGTCAAATGACTGGCCGTCCACACGGCGTTTACCGCAAGTTCAAACTGTCTCGTATTATGTTGCGTGAACAGGGAATGCAAGGTAACGTACCCGGCCTGAAAAAAGCTAGTTGGTAAGCAATTCCATTTCGTGTACACTGCGCGCCTAAATTTTTTAGGTGCGCTGTTCTGCACGGAATAGGGCGCTGTACAACCGAGGTAATTTAAATGAGTATGCAAGATACTTTGGCGGATATGTTCACGCGCATTCGCAATGCCCAGCAAGCTGGTCATGCGCGCGTGTCTATGCCGTCTTCAAAGATCAAGAAATCCGTGGCCAAGGTTCTCGAAACCGAAGGCTATATCGGTGGTTTCTCTGTCGAAGGTGATGCTAAACAAACCATGACCATCGACCTGAAATATTATGAAGGCAAACCCGTAATTGAGCGCATTGTACGCGTAAGCCGTCCTGGCCTGCGTCAGTATCGTGGCACTACCGAGCTTCCAAAAGTGGAAGCGGGTCTGGGCGTTGCTATTGTGTCCACTTCTAAAGGCGTCATGACTGATCGCGCTGCTCGTGCTGCGGGCGTGGGCGGTGAAGTTATTGCGACCGTATTCTAAGGGGTATCACAATGTCACGCGTTGCTAAGGCTCCCGTACAAATTCCTGCTGGCGTTGAAGTTAAGCTGTCAGCAGAAAAAATTGCCATCAAAGGCAAACAAGGTCAGTTAGAGCTTGATGTCCATGCCGATGTTGAAATTCAACAAGACGGCGCCGTGTTGAAATTTGCTCCTCGCACCAGTGATCAGCAAGCGAACGCATTGGCAGGCACCATCCGCACCCTAGTGAATAACATGGTGATCGGTGTTACGACTGGCTATGAAAAGAAACTGGTTTTGCAAGGCGTTGGTTATCGTGCCAAGTTAGCTGGCAAAGCACTCAGTCTGCAATTGGGTTTTTCCCATGACGTTACCTACGAGTTGCCTGAAGGCATCGTAGCTGAAGTACCTAGCCAAACTGAAATTGTTATCAAAGGTATCGATAAACAACAAGTTGGCCAGGTTGCTGCTGAAATCCGTGGCTATCGTCCGCCAGAGCCTTATAAAGGCAAGGGTGTTCGTTATGCTAATGAAAATGTGCGTCGTAAAGAAGCCAAGAAAAAGTAGGGTATAGGCCATGAATGAGAAGAAAAAAGCTCGTCTGCGCCGTGCCGCTAAAACTCGCTTCAATATTCGCGAGCAAAGCGCGGTGCGTCTGTGTGTACACCGTACACCCAGACACATTTACGCTCAGATCATTTCTGCCAACGGCGCTAGCGTCTTGGCCAGTGCTTCTACCGTAGAAGCGGATCTGCGTAACGAACAAACTGGTAACGTCAATGCTGCGACCAAAGTAGGTCAGCTGATTGCCGAGCGCGCGAAAGCGGCTGGCATCACCAAAGTAGCCTTTGACCGTTCTGGTTTCCAATACCATGGTCGTGTTAAAGCTCTGGCTGACGCGGCTCGTGAAAGCGGCCTGGAATTCTAGAGGGTAAGATCATGGCAAAAGAACGTAATAATGATCGTATGGATAACCAAGAGCGCGTAGAGCGCACTGATGGTGATCTACAAGAAAAATTGGTTCAGGTGAACCGCGTAGCCAAAGTAGTGAAGGGCGGCCGTATTTTCGCATTCACCGCTTTGACAGTGGTTGGCGATGGCAACGGTAAAGTGGGTTTTGGTCGCGGCAAGTCACGCGAAGTGCCTTTGGCAATCCAAAAAGCCATGGAACAAGCTAAGCGCAACATGGTTACCGTGCAACTCGATGGCAACACTTTGCAGTATCCTGTAAAAGGTCGTCACTCTGGCGCACAAATTTACATGCAGCCCGCCTCTGAAGGTACGGGTATCATCGCTGGCGGCGCAATGCGTGCTGTGCTGGAAATGGTAGGCGTGAAGAATGTGTTGGCTAAATGCTACGGTTCAACCAACCCTGTGAACGTTGTGCGTGCGACTTTTAATGCACTGGCACACATGCAATCACCCGAACAGGTTGCTGCGAAACGCGGTAAAACTGTTGAACAGATCCTGGGGTAATAGTTATGGCTAACAAAACCGTAAAGGTCACCCAGCTTCGCAGTGTTATTGGCAAAAAGCCATCCCACCGCGAAACCATTAAAGGTTTGGGTCTGCGTCGCATTGGTCACACCGTAGTATTGGAAGACACTCCTTCCATTCGCGGCATGATCAACCAAGTTCAATACATGGTTAAGGTAGAAGGGGAATAATATGCGTCTCAATGAATTGAGCCCAGCCCCAGGATCCAAGCCAGCGGGCAAGCGCCTGGGTCGTGGTATTGGCTCAGGCTTGGGCAAAACCGCAGGTCGTGGTCACAAAGGTCAAAAATCACGCTCAGGCGGCAAAGTCGCTCGTGGTTTTGAAGGCGGTCAGATGCCAATGCATCGTCGTCTGCCAAAGTTTGGTTTCTTCTCGCGTCAAGCCCAATTTGTGGCTGAGATCCGCTTGAACGAGCTGACTTTAGTTGCAGGTGATGTGGTGGATTTGGCGGCATTGAAAGCCGCAGACGTAATCGGCGAGAAGTTCAAAACTGCTCGTGTGATTCTGTCTGGTGAGATCACCAAGGCTGTGACTGTAAAAGGTCTGAAAGTTACCCAAGGCGCAAAAGCTGCTATTGAAGCAGCTGGTGGAAAGGTCGAAGACTAATGGCTAAACAGGGACTTCCGCAGGGCATGCAAGCAGGCTTGAGCGAGCTGTGGTCTCGCTTACGCTTCTTGCTTTTGGCAATTGTGGTATATCGGGTAGGCACACACATTCCTGTGCCTGGTATTAACCCGGATGCACTTGCCAGATTATTTCAGCAAAACCAAGGCACCATTCTGGAAATGTTTAATATGTTTTCGGGTGGCGCACTGGAGCGCATGAGTATTCTGGCTTTGGGTATCATGCCCTATATTTCTGCATCTATTATCATGCAATTGCTCACTGCGGTGAGCCCTCAGCTCGAACAGCTGAAAAAAGAAGGTGAAGCTGGGCGTCGCAAGATCAGCCAGTACACACGTTATGGTACGGTGCTGCTAGCTAGCGTGCAGTCCGTTGGTGTGTCGGCAGGTTTGGCAAGTCAAGGCGTCACTTTCTCTATAGGCATGGATTTTTATCTGATCGCCGTTCCTTCCTTTGTGGCGGGTGCCCTCTTTATGATGTGGTTGGGCGAGCAAATTACCGAGCGTGGTATCGGTAATGGTATTTCCATGTTGATTTTCGCAGGTATCGTGGCTGGGTTGCCCAACGCAATTGGTCAGTCTTTTGAAGCCGCTCGCATGGGTGAGCTAAACATTGTGGTGTTGTTGGCTATCGCGCTTTTTGCGGCCGCTGTCATTGCTTTCATTGTGTTTGTTGAGCGCGGTCAGCGTCGCATCACAGTGAATTACGCAAAACGTCAGCAAGGTCGTCAGTTGTTCGCGGCACAGACAAGCCACTTACCGTTAAAATTGAATATGGCCGGTGTTATTCCTCCCATCTTCGCTTCGAGCTTGCTGTTGTTCCCAGCTTCCATTGGGCAATGGTTTGGTCAGGGTGAAGGTATGGAGTGGTTGCAACGAGTGACTTCGACTTTGGCTCCTGGTCAGCCTTTGTATATTGCACTCTTTGCTACTGGCATTATTTTCTTCTGCTACTTCTATACAGCGTTGATGTTCAACCCAAGAGAAGTCGCTGAAAACCTGAAAAAATCCGGTGCTTATGTACCTGGTATTCGCCCTGGTATTCAAACCGCCAATTATATTGACGGTGTGTTAGGTCGATTGACTCTATTTGGCTCTTTGTACATTACTTTAGTGTGCTTGATGCCTGAGTTCTTGATTGTAGGTTTCGGTGTTCCCTTCTACTTTGGTGGCACGTCATTGCTCATCGTGGTTGTGGTCGTAATGGACTTTATGGCGCAAGTGCAATCGCATTTGATGTCACACCAGTACGAGTCACTGATGAAGAAAGCAAATCTGAAGAATTTTAGCCGTTAGGCTAAATTTAGGAGACTGTCATGAAAGTACGTGCGTCTGTTAAAAGAATCTGCCGTGAATGTAAAATCATTCGTCGCAACGGCAGTGTGCGAGTGATCTGTTCAGATCCCAAGCACAAACAACGTCAGGGTTAATCCCCTGGTTTAAGCTGGGTGTAAAGAACCAAGTGGTTGCATTAACTTGCAGCCTCTTGTACTATTCGCGCCCTTTCATTAAGTAAAGACTATTGGAGTTAAGACATGGCCCGTATTGCCGGTGTCAATATTCCTGACAACAAGCATGCAGTTATTTCGTTGACCTATGTCTATGGCATTGGTCGTCCTACTGCGAAGCAAATTTTAGCTGCTACTGGTATCGCTGAAACTACCAAGATCGGTGATCTGTCAGAAGAGCAGTTAGATGTTGTTCGTAACGAAGTTGCCAAATATACCGTTGAGGGCGATCTGCGCCGTGAAGTGCAGATGAGCATTAAACGTTTGATGGATATGGGTTGCTACCGTGGCATTCGCCATCGTCGTAGTTTGCCACTTCGTGGTCAGCGTACTAAAACGAATGCTCGTACTCGTAAGGGTCCGCGCAAGCCAATTCGCAAGTAATATTGCGAGTTGGACTTTTAGTGTAGCTGCATTCGACTTGTTGCAGTGTTGATATTAAAAGCAGGATTTGAAAATGGCTAAGCCACAAAAATCAACCAAGAAAAAAGTTAAAAAGCAGGTAGCGGATGGCATCGCCCATATCCACGCCTCTTTTAACAATACCATCGTAACTATTACGGATCGTCAAGGTAATGCTCTGTCTTGGGCAACCTCCGGTGGTTCAGGTTTCCGTGGTTCCCGTAAGAGCACTCCTTTCGCCGCGCAGGTTGCTGCCGAGCGTGCAGGTGAGGCTGCTAAAGAGTACGGTTTGAAAAACCTCGATGTGGAAGTTAAAGGTCCAGGTCCTGGTCGTGAATCTGCCGTTCGTGCTCTGAATGCCTGTGGATACAAGATCACTAACATCACTGATGTTACGCCGATCCCACATAACGGCTGCCGTCCACCTAAGAAACGTCGCGTTTAAGGAGACTATTAAATGGCTCGTTATATCGGTCCTAAGTGCAAACTGGCTCGTCGTGAAGGAACAGACCTGTTCCTGAAAAGCGGCGTTCGCGCACTGGACACAAAATGCAAAATGGAAACCAAGCCTGGCGTGCACGGTGCAGGTCGCGGTCGTCTGTCTGACTACGGTCTACAGTTGCGCGAAAAGCAAAAAGTGCGTCGTTTGTACGGTATCCTCGAAAAACAATTCCGTAGCTATTACAAAGAAGCCGCTCGCCGTAAAGGCGCAACCGGCGAAAACTTGTTGCAGTTGCTTGAATCTCGTTTAGATAACGTTGTTTATCGTATTGGTTTTGGCTCTACTCGTGCAGAAGCACGCCAGTTAGTGTCACACAAAGCGGTGGCGGTAAACGGACGTACTATCAATATTGCTTCCTACAACGTTAAAGCAGGCGACGTGATTTCTATTCGTGAAAAAGCGAAGAATCAAGAGCGCGTGAAGTTTGCTTTGCAGTTGGCAGGTCAACGTACTGATTGTGCATGGTTGGATGTAAACGCCAGCAAGTTTGAAGGTACCTTCAAATCGGCTCCTGAGCGTGCAGATCTGCCTGCAGAAATCAACGAAAACCTGATCGTGGAACTTTACTCTAAGTAATAGAGAAAACTGAGGGGCAGCTATGCAGCGTGCAGCTAGTGAATTTTTGACACCTCGTCATATTCAAGTTGATGAAGTAAACAAAACCCATGCTCGAGTAACTCTAGAACCTCTAGAGCGCGGCTTCGGTCACACCTTGGGCAACGCATTGCGTCGCATTTTGCTGTCCTCTATGCCAGGTGCAGCGATCGTTGAATGCGAGATTGATGGCGTTCTGCATGAGTACAGCGCAATTGATGGTGTTCAGGAAGACGTAATTGAAATCCTGCTTAACCTCAAAGGTGTTGCGCTTAAATTGTATGAGCGTGAAGAAGCATCATTAAGCCTAAGCAAAGTTGGCCCTGGCGTAGTGACAGCGGCGGACATCCAATTGGATCATGGCGTTGAAATTGCCAACCCAGCTCACGTTATCGCTCATTTGGGCGAAGGCGCCGAGTTGAAGATCAGCTTAAAAGTGGCTTCGGGCCGTGGTTATGAAACTGTTGAGGTGCGTAATCAAGGAAACGAAGAAACCAAAGCGATTGGTAAATTGCAGCTTGATGCGACTTACAGCCCAGTTAAGCGTGTTTCCTACAGCGTAGAAAGCGCTCGTGTGGAACAACGTACCGACTTAGACAAGTTGGTCATTGACTTGGAAACCAATGGCACCATCGACCCAGAAGAAGCGATTCGCCGTTCCGCGACCATTCTGCAACAACAGTTAGCGATCTTCGTTAACCTTGAAAATAATGAAGTGGTTGAGCAGATCCGTCAGGAAGAAGAGATTGATCCAATCCTGCTGCGTCCTGTAGATGACTTAGAGCTGACTGTTCGTTCTGCCAACTGCTTGAAAGCAGAAAACATTTACTACATCGGCGACTTGATTCAGCGCACTGAAGTTGAACTGCTCAAAACGCCAAACTTGGGTAAAAAGTCTCTGACTGAAATCAAAGACGTTTTGGCTTCACGCGGACTGTCGTTGGGTATGCACCTTGAAAACTGGCCTCCAGCCAGTCTTCGTAACGACGATAAAGTATTAGCCTGAGCCAAAACGTTCAGTTAGTTAAGGAATTAAACCATGCGTCATCGTAAAAGTGGTCGTCACTTAAATCGTACTAGCTCACATCGTGAAGCCATGTTCAAAAACATGGCGGTGAGCTTGTTCGAAAACGAAATCATCAAGACTACTCTGCCAAAAGCTAAAGAGTTGCGTCGTGTTGCTGAACCTCTGATCACTCTTGCTAAGCAAGACTCAGTGGCCAACCGCCGCCTCGCTTTTGCCCGCACTCGCAGTGCGTCAGCTGTTGGTAAGTTGTTTACTGATTTGGGCCCTCGTTATCAAACTCGTCCTGGCGGTTACATTCGTATTTTGAAATGTGGCTTCCGTGCGGGCGATAACGCTCCAATGGCCTACGTCGAACTCGTTGGTCGCCCTGTTGTCGAAGCAGAGCAAGTCGCTGAGATCGATAGCGCTGAGTAATATCAGCGCAAAAGAAGCCCGCCTCGTGCGGGTTTTTTTTTAACGCTTTTCTTTATTTAATAGTGGTTCTCATTCTCTTTGAGTTCTGGCAAGCTAGCACCCTTCCTTGAGTTTTTATCTTGAGTATGCGTCTTTATCCTTTGCGCTTTATCGTTGTTGCGGTGTTGTTCAGTGGCTGTAGTCATAATCCTACTGCGCCAGAAAATCAGGTCGCGACGTTAAAACCTTGGCAAAGCGCTACACCTGGTCAGGTTCAACAAGGCGAAGCCAATCCAAAAGCCCTCTCGCAGTGGTGGCAGCAGTGGCAAGACCCAGTGCTGAATGAGCTGTTAGACAGACTACTGAAACACAATCCCAGTCTCGCAAGCTCGGGCATTAGCTACCAAATTGCGCTGTTGCAGACGGGGGTCGCCACTTCCAGCCTGCGGCCGAAAGCGACTTTGAGCTTGGGCGCGAGCGAATCTTTTACCGAAAAAGCCAATACCAGCAATTTCAATGCAGGGGCGAACGTCTCCTGGGAGTTTGATCTCTGGGGCAAGCGTTCGGCGTATAAAAATAAGGCCGAAGCCGCCGCGCTACGCGCCCAAGAAGACGTGCATGCGGCGCAGGTGAGCCTTATGGCGCAGGCGGTGCAAAGTTATCTGAATCTGCGCGTGGCACAGCAGCAACAAGCCTATGCGCGCGATTTGGTCTCCTTGAAAGAGCAAGATCTGGCCATGCAAAAGTGGCTACAACATTCAGGTTTGGCGACCGATATTGAAGTATCCAAATCCCTAACGGCTTTGCGCCAAGCGCAAGCCCAGATCCCCAGCTACGACAAAACCATTTGGCTGTCTTTACAGCAGTTACGCATGTTATCGGGTGATGAATTAACGACCTTGCTGCCGCAATTACAGCAAAGTTCGGCCTTACCTCAGGAAGCTTTGCTTAAGGTCAGTTTAAACGCGGAGTTGTTGCGCCAGCGCCCCGATGTGAAAGCACAGGAGCTTGCCATCGTTGAGCAGCATGAGGCGGTTTTTCTGGCCAAGCGTGCGCGCGTGCCCAGCTTTACTTTAACGGGCAGCATCAGCAGTTCCAGTGCCGATATTGGCGATCTATTTAGCGTGCAAAGCATAGTGAGCCGCATTGCCGCGAATCTGGCTTATGTACTCTTTGATGGCGGTAGCCTTAAGCAAGCCGTAGAGGTACAAAAGCTGCAATTGGAAAAATCCATGCTGGATTATCAAAAAACCCTGCTAACCGCACAGCAGGAAGCGGAAGGGGCTCTGACTTCGCTGGATGTTAGTCAGCGGCGTCAAATTTCTTATGGCCAAGCATTGGAATCGGCGCAGCTGAGTTTGGACTTGGCTCAGGTGCAATACGACGCGGGCTTGGTCGGTTTAAACGCCGTGCTCGATGCCAAGGTCGCCTTATTGAACAGCCAAAATGCCGTATTAACCAGCCATGCCGAAGTGCTAGCCAGTTGGGTGCAGTTATACCGTAGCTTAGGCGGTGGCTGGCAAGACTTAGCCTTGCCCGTTGCCCAGCAATAATTGAGGTAAAGAGTGAATACTGAACAACAGCAACAAGCAAAAAAACTGGGGCTATTGCCTGAAAAAACCAACCCCAAATTGAAATGGATCTTGGTGGGCGCTCTGGTACTGGTGGTGTTGGCGCTGGGCTTCTGGTGGTTCACACCAAAAACCACGCCCATGCTCTACAAAACAGCACCCGTCTCGCGCATGGATTTGGCGCTAACGGTTTCGGCAACAGGTAGCATCACCCCCAAAGACCGCGTTGAGGTCAGCTCGGAGCTGTCGGGCATCGTGAAAGCCGTCTATGTGGACTACAACGACAAGGTAAAAGCAGGGCAGAAGCTGGCCTTGCTCGATACCAGTAAGTTGCAAGCCACAGTGGTACAGCGGCAAAGCTCGTTGCGCTCGGCGCAGGCCCAGGTTAAAACCGCCAAGGCCAATTTAGAAGAGACGCGTTTAACCTATTCCTACCATCAAGAGGTCTGGCAGCAAAGCGGCGGTAAACACCCTGCACGCCAAGTGATGGACACTGCCAAAGCGGCGCTAGCCAAAGCAGAGGCAGGGCTGGAGCAAGCCTTGGCCAGCGTTGCCAATGCGCAGGCCGAATTAGAATACGCGCAGACCGACCTTAAAAAGAGCGTGATGGTCGCCCCCATTGATGGTGTGGTGCTCAGTCGCGCTATTGAAGTCGGGCAGACGGTGGCCTCGTCGTTCTCTGCGCCAACATTGTTTTTATTGGCACGCGATTTAAAAGCCATGGAAGTCATAGTAGCGGTGGATGAAGCCGATATTGGTGTTATTCGTGTCGGTCAGCATGCTACTTTTTCAGTCGATGCCTATCGCGGGCGCCAATTCCAAGCTCAGGTTAGACAAATTCGTTTAGCCAATATCGCATCCACCTCATCCAGCTCATCAGCGGCAAGCTCCAGCGTGGTGTCTTACAACACTGTGCTGTCGGTGGATAATAGCGATGAAGTGCTGTTGCCAAGCATGACGGCCGTGACCGACATCGCCATTGCCGAAGCCAAAGACACTCTGGCTATTGAAAATGCTGCCCTGCGCTATCAACCGCAAGTCAACACCAAGGCCACTCCTAGCCAAGGAGCAGGGGTGATGGGCGCGCTCCTGCCGCGCTTTCGCCGTGGGGATAACAAACAAGCGGGTGAAGAAACGGCCGCGCGGGATTTTTTAAAAGCGCGTGATGCCACCATCTGGGTGCTGCGTAACAATCAGCCCGTGGCCGTACCTGTAAAAATTGGCATCAGCAATGGTGCGTTCACGCAGATTATCAGTGGCGATATTGCCGAAGGCGATTTGGTTATCAGTGATGCGGTGAAGGTCAAGGTCAAGCCATGAGCCTGATTGAGTTTCGTGCGGTCACCAAAACCTACGGTCATGGCGCGGCGACGTTTCAGGCGCTCAAAGGCGTGAATTTCAGCATCGAACCCGAGCAGTTTGTCTCGCTTATGGGGCCAAGCGGATCAGGAAAGTCCACAGTGATGAACATCTTGGGTTGCCTTGATGTGCTGACCACGGGTGAATATTTTTTCCAAGGTGTGCCTGTTTCTCAGCTGGATCGGCATCAGCGTGCGCTGTTGCGCCGCTTGCATATTGGTTTTGTGTTTCAGGGCTTTAACCTACTGGCACGCACCACGGCACTGGAAAATGTTGAGCTGCCGTTGATTTATCGCGGCTTGGGCAAACAAGAGCGCCAACGGTTGGCGATGGAGGCTTTGGATAAGGTCGGCCTTGGTCCTTGGGCACAGCATGGTCCAGAGGAGCTATCAGGCGGCCAACAACAGCGTGTCGCCATTGCCCGCGCTTTGGCCACGCGACCTGCCATCCTCCTTGCGGACGAACCTACAGGCAATCTCGATAGTGAGCGCAGCCATGAAATCATGCGCCTGCTGGCCGAGCTAAATCGCGAACAAAAATTGACAATTATGATGGTGACGCACGAAAGCGACATGGCCGAATACGGCAACCGCATTATTCATTTTAAAGACGGCTTGGTCGATCAAGATCATCACTATCCAAGGACGCCGCATGTTTAAGCAAATGTTGGCTAATGCCTTCAAGCTCGCCATCCAAGAAATTCGCCGCAACCTGCTGCGCTCTTTCCTTACCACCTTGGGCATTATCATCGGTGTGGCGGCGGTTATCACCATGGTGACCTTAGGGCGAGGGGCGACGGCGCAGGTGACCGAGCAGGTTGCAAGCCTTGGCAGCAATTTGTTGATGGTCAACCGTGGTCAGGGCTTTGGCCATAATCGCGATCGCCAAAGCGGCCCAGCTTTTACCTTGGCCGATGTGGCGGCTATTCGCGGTGAGGTGGCGGGCATTCGCGCCATTGCACCGTTAAGTACAGGGCAAGCGACAGCCGTTTATGGCAACAACAACTGGAATACTTCCGTACGCGGCAGCACCAGTGAGTACTTTGTCGCAGGCAATTGGACGCTGGCGTCGGGGCGTATTTTTTCGCCCGAAGAAGAGGAGCTCAGCAGCGCAGTCTGTATTATCGGTCAAACCCTGATTCGTGAGCTGATCAAAGACGACCCGCTGGGGAAAACCCTGCGCCTCGGGCGTTTTACTTGCACTGTGATTGGTACGCTCAAGGCCAAAGGGCAAACCAGCTTCGGCCAGGACCAAGACGACACCCTTATTCTGCCGTTCTCGACCTTTGCCCAACGCATTGGTGGCAGTCGTGAAGTTCAGCAGATCTATGTGTCCTTGCAGGATGGCTTGGATACCGAGCATGTGAAGGAGCGCCTAACCGACTTGCTCAAGCTTAGAAGGCACATAGGCCCGAAAAACTCGATGAATTTCAACATCATGGACACCACTGAACTGGCCGACACCCTCACCAGTACCACGCGTATTATGACCAGCCTGCTGGGGGCGGTGGCGGGCGTTAGCCTGCTGGTGGGCGGCATAGGCATTATGAACATCATGCTGGTGTCGGTGACGGAGCGCACCCGCGAGATTGGCATTCGCCTAGCCATCGGCGCGCTGGAGCATGAAGTGCTGTGGCAGTTTTTGGTGGAGGCGGTGGTGCTGTCTTCGCTGGGCGGCATCTTGGGGATTATTCTCGCCCTAGCGCTGTCCATTAGCCTGTCGCTGCTGATGAACATTCCCTATATTTTCGACCTTGGCATCATTATTTTGGCCTTTGTCTTTTCGGCACTGGTGGGCGTGATATTTGGCTATGTTCCCGCACGCCGCGCCGCGCAGCTCAACCCCATCGACGCCCTGCGCTCGCTTTAGCTGTGCGCTTGGGCGGTATCCTGAATGCGCTTGACCATGGAGCGAATGCCGTTGCCGCGCGTGGGGCTTAGGTGCTTGAGCAGGTCGATGCGCGCGAAATAATCCTCCACATCAAAGGCCAAAATCTGCTCGGGTGTTTTTTGATTAAAGGCCGCCAACACGATAGCCAACAAGCCGCGCACAATATGCGCATCGGAATCGGCCTCAAACACCAGCTTGCCTTCTTCGTATTCGCTGTCTATCCATACCTGGCTTTGGCAACCGCGCAGCAAATAGGCTTCGGTTTGCTTGGCCGCAGGCATGGCAGGCAACTGCTTACCCAAATCGATAATGTATTTGTAGCGCTCTTCCCAATCGTCAAAAAAGCTTAACGTCTCCAGCACGTCGTCGCTGCCAATATCACTGCCAAAAGGGTTGGCCTGTAAGCTACTCATGGATATCACTCGAATCAAAGAAAGGCGGCAGTATACCTGTGCCCAAACCCATTTTTACAGCTTGGTGCAAAAATCGATGGCGTCCCCAGAAGTGCTATCGGCATCATGAAAAAACACTGAGCCATGCGAGCCTGCGCCCGAGCCTTTTGTCCACCACTCAAGCCCTCCGCCAACATAGTGCGCGCCACTGCCTGAAACCGCAGTTAAATTTTCTGTTTTCTGTTTTAAAAAATAAAAACCGCCCGAAGGCGGCTTTTATTTTGAAGCGTAGCGTGGCTTAGTTAGAGGCACTTACGATGCGTTTCATGTCGCTCATGTAGCCACGCAGCTCCGCACCGACCCATTCAACAGGGTGGTTGCGGATGGCGTCGTTCACTTCGATTAAACGCTTGTTGTCCACGGAGTTGGATTTGCTTTTTAAGCCTTTACCAATCACGTCGGTGCTGATGTGGGGCATGAATTTTTCGCGCAGCAGAGGTACAGCCGCGTGAGAGAACAGGTAGTTGCCGTATTCAGCCGTGTCGGAAATCACTACGTTCATTTCGTAGAGCTTACGACGGGCGATGGTGTTGGCGATCAGTGGGGTTTCATGCAGAGATTCGTAGTAAGCCGATTCTTCGATGATGCCGCTTTCTACCATGGTTTCAAATGCCAGCTCAACACCCGCTTTAATCATGGCAACCAGCAAAATGCCGTGGTCAAAGTATTCTTGTTCGTCGATTTTCACATCGGATTTGGGGGCTTTTTCAAAACCGGTTTCAGCGGTTTCTTCGCGCCATTTCAGCAGGTTGGCATCGTTGTTGGCCCAGTCTGCCATCATGGTTTTAGAGAAGTGACCGCTGATGATGTCGTCTTGATGTTTGCGAAACAGGGGGCGCATCAGTTCTTTGAGTTCTTCAGCCATGTCGAAGGCCAAAACTTTAGCGGGGTTGGACAAACGGTCCATCATGTTGGTGATGCCGCCGTATTTCAGCGCTTCGGTGACCGTTTCCCAGCCGTATTGAATCAGCTTGCCCGCATAGCCTGGGTCGATGCCGTCGGCGACCATTTTTTCAAAGCCCAAGATAGCGCCCGTTTGTAGCATGCCGCACAGAATGGTTTGTTCGCCCATTAAGTCAGACTTAACCTCAGCAACGAAAGAAGATTCCAATACACCTGCGCGGTGGCCGCCAGTGCCTGCCGCCCAAGCTTTGGCGATGTCGATGCCGTCGCCTTTGGGGTCGTTGGCAGGGTGAACCGCGATCAAGGTGGGTACGCCGAAGCCGCGTTTGTATTCTTCGCGCACTTCAGAGCCTGGGCATTTGGGAGCAACCATAACCACGGTGATGTCTTCACGAATCTGCATGCCTTCTTCAACGATGTTGAAGCCGTGGCTGTAGCCCAGTGCTGCGCCTTTTTTCATCAAAGGCATCACGGCTTTGATAACGCCAGAGTGTTGTTTGTCTGGGGTCAGGTTGACCAGTAGGTCGGCGGTGGGGATCAGTTCTTCGTAAGTGCCCACTTTGAAGCCGTTGCTGCTGGCGTTTTTCCAAGATTGGCGTTGTTCTTTGATGGCTTCGGCGCGCAGGGTGTAAGACACGTCTAAGCCAGAGTCACGCATGTTCAAGCCTTGGTTCAGGCCTTGTGCGCCGCAGCCGATGATGACGATTTTTTTGCCTTTTAAGTAGTCGCAGCCTGATTCAAATTCAGAGCGATCCATAAAGCGGCAACGGCCGAGTTGATCCAGCTTTTCACGCAGGTTCAGCGTGTTGAAATAGTTATTACCCATGATGATCTCCAAAGTAGGGTTGTGTAAAAAATCGGCAGCCATCTTAGGTGAAGATGGCTGTTGCGTAAAATGATATATTCGCTACGAGCTGTTGCGAAATTTGCAATGCTACAAAGAGATGGATTTTTCGGCCATCAGTGCTTCGATTTGTGCGACCTCTTTAACCACGCTTGCGGTCAGAACGGTGCAACCTTTTTTGGTGACGACCACATCGTCTTCGATGCGGATACCAATGCCACGCCATTTGGCTTCGATGGTTTCGTCATCGGGGGCGATATAAAGCCCAGGCTCGATGGTTAGCACCATGCCTTCTTCCAATTCACGCCAGTGGCCGTCGATACGGTAATCGCCCACATCGTGAACGTCCATACCCAGCCAATGCCCGGTTTTGTGCATGTAAAACTGGCGGTAAGCGCCGCTTTCGATAAGAGCATCGACTTCGCCAATTAACAAGCCAAGCTGCACCAGCCCCGTTGTGAGTACGCGCACAGCGGCGTCGTGCGGATCATTCCAGTGTGCGCCTGCTTTTACGGCGGCAGTGGCGGCGAGGTTGGCATCCAACACCAGCTGATACAGGGCTTTTTGTGGTGCGCTGAATTTGCCATTGGCAGGAAAGGTGCGGGTGATGTCGCTGGCGTAGTAGTCCAGCTCGCAGCCTGCGTCGATGAGAATCAGGTCGCCGTCTTGGATTTGGGCGTCGTTTTGGGTGTAGTGCAGGATGCAGGCGTTTTCCCCTGCGCCCACTATTGAGGGGTAGGCGGGCCAGCGGCTGCCTGCGGCCATAAAGTCGCGCATCAGTTCGGCTTCAAGCTGGTATTCGTACATGCCAGGGCGGGTCAGCGCCATCACGCGCATATGAGCTTTGGCGCTGATGGTGGCGGCTTCTTGCATCAAAGCGATTTCGGCTTTGCTTTTAATTAAGCGCATTTCGTGCAGCAGCGGGTCGAGGGCGCTAAATTCGCGCGGCGGCACAGAGCCGTTGCGTACTTGCGCCTTGATGTGGTTGACCCAGCTCATCAGCTGGCTGTCGAACTCTTTACTCACACCTAAATTGGCGTAAACGCGATCCTTGCCTTCGATAAGCCCCGGCAGAATGTCGTCAATGTCACTGCTGGGAAAGGCATCATCGCAGTTTAGTAGCGCAGGGGCGGCTTCAGGACCGACACGGCGGCCTGTCCAAATTTCTTTTTCTTTGATTTTTTCTTGGCAAAAGAGCACGTATTGGCCTTGCTCGCGCCCAGGAATCAGCACTATGCAGGCTTGTTCTTCGGCAAAGCCCGATAGGTAATAAAAGTCGGAGGATTGGCGAAAGGGGTGCTCAACATCGCGGTTGCGGATGGTGGCGGGCGCACAGGGAATAATGGCAATGCTGTTGGGTGCCATTAGGCTCATCAGTTCTTTGCGGCGTTTGCCGTATTCTTTGCTATCCAGTTTCATATCAGTGCAGCTGCTTGGGGGTGGGGTGGGTTTGGTTCATGGCGTAAAACACGGTGAGCGCGGCAATGCGGGCGTGCTCGGCCAGTTCAAGATAGAGCAGCTCATTTTGCGGATCTTTGGGGTCGTCCAGCTCGGCTTGGGAAAAGGCATCGAGATCTTGCAGCACCTCTGCCACGTCTTCGGGTAACTTGCCTTGAATGCGTCCTGCTGCACCAAAGCCATCAAGGAAGCCTTTGCTCCATTGCGCAAGGCTTTCGACCTGCTCATCGACATCGGCTTCGTCGTCGCTGGGTAAAAGCGGCTGAAACTCCATGCTTTCGGCGCTTAGGCTCTTAAGCACGAGCTCATACAAAGGCAAAAGCGCGTTGTGCAGCTTGCTGGGCAGCTCGTCGTCTAGCTCTAGGTATTCTTGCGCTTCGCTCAACCATTGCGCGGCGGCTAGGCGTCCACCTGCGGCCAAATAGCCTGTGAGCCAGCCGTGCAGCGCCGACGGATTTTGATAGCAGCCCGATTCCAGCCACAGATCGGCTAATTGTTCAAACTCAATACTCATAAAAACCCAATTCGCTTTCTGTAAAAAGCCTATGTTATCACCCTTTGCCCTTTGCGGTGGCTTGTATATAGTAAGCACTTTCACCATACGATATCGCTATGCCAAACCATGACCTGCAAGCTTTGCAGCTTAAAATAGAAAAACTCATTGCCATGCACACGCAGCTGCGCGAGCAAAATAAGTCTATGCGCGCCGCCGAAGCGGCGTGGCAAGCAGAGCGAGTCAAATTGATTCAGCAAAATGAAATTGCTCGGCGCAAAGTCAATGAAATGATTTCACGTTTACAGACCTTGGAGCGTAACAGTGGCTAATCCAGCAAAGACATTGGCGCTGACCATCTTAGAAAAAGAATATCGTGTTAATTGCCCAGACGGCGCAGAAGAAAAGCTGCGCGATGCGGCGCGTCTTTTAAATGACAAAATGCTTGAGATTAAAAACGCAAGTGCCAGCAGTGGCAAGATCTTGCCCTTAGATCGCATTGCTGTGATAGCGGCTTTAAACCTTGCTCACCAACTGCGTGAGCTAGAGGGTCAAAGCGGCAGCAGCGAAAAAGATTTGCGTTACCTGCATCGTATTTTAGATGATACTTTGGCTCAAGATCAGCAATTAGAATTGCCATAATTGCGCTGCAATTTGTTTTTATTCTGTTATACTGAGCCTGCTCTCTGGGGTGTTTGCCAGCCGATAAAGTCCTGAGCCGATAAATTTTTTTATGGAAGGTTCTCGTGTTGATGTGAGCAGGTCTACTTCGAGTAGAAAGCCTAATTCAATGCCCAGCCTTTCTCCTTGGACCTAAGGGTTCAAGGCCTTTATTTACGGCAGCGGCACAGTGGAGAGTCCTTTCTTTTTTATCATGATTCTTGATAAGCCTTCCATTCGTAAAGAAGTTCGACAAAAACGTCGAGGACTATCTTCTTCTGAAAAAAATATAGCAGAAAAAAAACTGCTGCGCTCGTTGCGTCAATCTCAAACCTTTCAAGCTGCACAGCATGTGGCCATTTATCACACTCACGATGGTGAAATCAGCACCGAACTATTAGTAAAAGATTTATTAAAGCGAAAAAAAACACTTTATTTGCCTGTGCTGCATCCATTTAAAAAAGGGCATTTGGGCTTTGTGCGTTTTGATAAAAATACTCGGATGATAAAAAACCGATTTGGAATTTTAGAGCCCGTATTTCGCTTGGAAAATTCCATAAATCCGGCTTTTCTGAACTGGGTGTGTATGCCCTTGGTGGCCTTTGATGCGCAGGGAAATCGCCTTGGTATGGGCGGTGGTTTTTATGACCGCACCTTTTCTTTTGTGCGCCACAGAGAGGTAAAACCCAAGCTGATTGGTTTAGCCTACGAGCTGCAAAAATACCCGAAATTACCTACCGAAACTTGGGATATTCCTTTGGCGGCAATTGCTACAGACAAGAAGCTCTACGCGTTTTCTTGATCGAAAAAGTCCCACATTTTTTGACGAATTTCTGCGCTTTCATTCACCAAATGATGCCGACCATTAGCAATCAAGAAAAGCTTTTGTTTTGGAAATTTCTCTTTTAAAACTTTTAGATTTTTTTTCCATGCGACAGTGCGGTCGTCATCGCCTTGAGCAATCTGCACTGGCACATCGCTTGGTTTTTGTTTTTCAATAAACTTCATCCATTCGTAGGCAGAAAGCGCCCAGTTCATAGACAAGGCTTTGGCTTGCAGCGGGTCTTGATGCCAAACCAGATTTAAAAAATCTTGATCGTGAGAGTTCAAACTTTTGCCGCGTTTAATTTCCGTCTTAAAAGGTTTTAATACAGGCAGTAAAAATAATTTTTTCCATTCGCGTGGACGTATTAAGGGTGCAATAAGGTGAACGCTGACAAAAGGCGAATGGCTTTGTTTGACTGCATTTTTTAGTAAATAATTAATAATAATTGCCCCGCCCGTGCTTTGACCAAAAACACGGATTGGCTCGGCATAATGCTGTTGAATTGAGTGCAATATTTCTGTGAAAACTTGGTCATAACGCTGAAAGCTATCAATCACATTGGCTTTGCCAGAAGAAAGCCCATGACCAGGCAGGTCAAAGGCGACAACGCGCCAGTTATGCGCCAAACAATAATGAATTAAATGACGATACAGCCCGACATGATCGTGCAGGCCATGAACTAAGTAAGCCGTGGCGCAAGGCTCTTTTGGCGACCAAGCTTGCAGCATCAGATCAAAATTGGCGCAGTGCAATACGCCCGCCTGATGCGTAATGGCTGAGCTTGCCTGTGGTAGCGCAAAAAAATCCAAATAACTGCGCCAAGAGGCTGAGTTCAATGTCGCCGCCGCCGTCCAGTCAAAAGCGCCGACTTCGCTAAGCAGCTGCGCTTTGTTCCAAGTTAACTGTGCGGGAGTCTGACTCATGATGGCTCTCTCATTAAAGGATGGCGCTATTATGCGAAATGGCTGCAAAAGTGTAAAATCGCTTTTATTTTCTAGGTCTTCATTTTCAAGCCGCATTCCCGCGCATTTGAGCTTTCCTATGGCATTAATTACAGAACAGCTTAGCCCCAATCATTGGCTGTGCTATGACCTAGAATGGGTGGAAAAGCCCAACACATCTATTTTTACAGCGGTGTATTGGCAGCAGCAAGAACGTATTTTTGGTAGCGCCACTGGGCGTGGTACGACTTGGTTTGTGCAAATGCCGAAAATCCAAGCGGCGCTGCGTCATTATCGTCGTGGTGGTTTATTTGGTCGCCTAGTTCAAGATAGTTATTTATATACAGGGCTAAAACGCACACGCAGTTTTGCGGAATTGGCCTTATTGCAGGAATTAAGGCGCGCGGGAGTGCGTGTGCCGCGCCCGCTTGCCGCTCAGGTTGAGCGTAAAGGCCTGTGTTATCGCGCGGATATTCTTACCGAATATATTGAGGGCGCAACCAGCTTGTTGGATTTATTAAAGCAGCGTGCGCTCACGGATGCAGAATGTGCTAGCGTGGCTTTAGAAATTGCCAAGATGCATAAGGCTTGCGTGAATCATACCGATTTAAATATCCACAATATTTTATTGGATAAAGAAGGGTTGGTTTGGCTTATCGATTTTGATAAATGCTACAAATCCAGCGCTAAAGGCTGGAGACAAGCCAATTTAAAACGCTTAGAGCGTTCGTTTTTAAAAGAAAGTAAAAAACAGCCGTTATTTTGGCAACCTAAAAATTTCACTCAGTTTCTTTCCTATTACGATCAATACCTATCATGCTAAAAGAAAAACTCGCCACTTACTCTTGGTTTATTGTGATTAATGCCTTGGCGGCTATATTAATTAGCCTAAGGTTTTTTGAGCTCGCTCCCGAATTACCTACGGATGCATTAGGGATAATGTATTTACCTCTAGCGACTTTCGCGCATATGACATTCTTGGTGCTGGCTCTTGGGGTGGTGGCTTTTCCTGTAAATTTCTTACCCAAAGTCTTATTGCGTCCTATTTTAGCTGCTGCGGCAGGGCTAATGCTGGTATTTATTTTTATTGATACCTTGGTCTTTGCGCAATATCGCTTCCATATCAATACCGTAGTATTGGATCTGATTTTCTCGGGGCAGGTTGTGGATTTTCCTCTGGTTACCTGGATTACCGTAATTTTTGCGATTCTTCTAGTTATTAGCGTAGAGTGGTTGCTGCTTTATGCACTGAATAAAAAATGGTCATGGATAAAAACAGCTAAAATCCCCAGTGTCTTTATTAAATTCGCTTTGTTGGCCTTGCTGGTGGTTAATTTAATTCATATCTGGGCTTATGCGCACTCTTATCAGTCTGTGACTATGGTCAAACGCTATTTGCCCTATTTTCAGCCGATTCGCGCCAACAATTTTATGCATAAAATTGGTTGGGTAAATGCCGAAGAATTATCCTATCAGCAATCTTTAACACTAAAACGCAAAGCAGCGGTGCACTATCCTTTGTCGCCATTGCAAACTCAGGCGGTAGCACAGCCTGTTAACATTCTGTATTTGGTCATAGATTCTTGGCGCTACGATACGTTTTCAGCTGAAAACACACCAAATCTTTGGGCGTTATCCGAACAAGGCGTGCGTTTTTCGCAGCATTTATCTACAGGGAACTCCACGCGTTCAGGTATCTTTGGATTGTTTTATGGGATGCCTGCTACCTATTTTGAAGTGATGCTGGAAAATCGCGTAGGCCCTGTTTTTATTGATCGGCTACAACAATTGAACTATCAAATCGGCGTGTTTGCTTCGGCGCATTTACGCAACCCAGAATTTAATCAAACAGTCTTTGTGCAAGTCAAAAATCTGCGCGAAGAATCTAAAGGCGATACACCCGCCCAACGCGATGCTGATTTAACCAAAGACTGGCTAGCATGGCACGCCAGTTTGAATAAAAACCAGCCGAGCTTTTCTTTTTTATTTTATGACGCTGCCCACGGTTACGATTTTCCGAGCGATTATCCCACGCGCTTTGAACCCATGCTGGACGTGGTCGATTATTTGAAACTCAATAAAGATACCGATCCTACACCCTTTAAAAATCGCTATAAAACCAGTATTCATTATGTCGATAGTTTAATTGGCCAAGTGTTGGACGCACTTAGAATTTCAGGCGATTTGGAAAATACTCTAGTGGTAATAACGGGTGATCATGCCCAAGAAATCAACGACAACAAACAAAATTATTGGGGGCATGGCAGTAATTTTAGCTATGCGCAGGTGCAAGTGCCTTTTGTTTTGGTTGGCCCTGATGCTCGTAATCTTGCTGCGCAACAGGCTATTACCGACCATCAAGATCTAGCGCCCACCATTATGGAGCATTACCTTGGTGTTACTTCACCTGAAAGAGAGTACTCGGCTGGGCGTAATTTATTTAAAACGACAACCGGCCGAGACTGGGTTATTGCGGGCAACTTTAGTGGCTATGCCCTAACAGGAAAAAAAGGAATTTTGGCAGTGAATGCCGGTGGCCAATATGAGCTTTTAACGCCAGAGAATCGTGCTGATACGAAAAATAAATTAGACGCGGCACAGGTTCAAGAGGCCATGGAAATGATGAGTCGGTTTAATCAGTGATCAGTTAGAAATAAGGCCAACAATTGATTTAAAAATTGTTGGCCTTTTTCACTGGCGTAAATACGTTCATCAAGATGCAGCAGTCCAAGCTTTTGTGCTTTTGCCAGAGGCTTGGCAACGCTGTCTAGGTTTAACCCTGTACGACTGGAAAAATCCTCTACAGAAATGCCTTTTTTCAAGCGCAGTGCATTCATTAAACACTCAAGCCCAATATCTTCTTGGCTGATTAAACTGAGGCTGCTTTTGTTTATTTTATTGGCATTTAAATAATCTTTGGGTAGTCGTGTTTTTTGTGTGCGTATAATTTCGTTGCAGTGTAGCAGGGTTATTTTTCCGTGTGCACCTGCACCTATGCCGAGATAATCACCAAATTGCCAGTAATTTAAATTGTGTTTGGCCTGTTTGTTGGGTTTGGCAAAAGCGGAGATTTCGTAATGTTCAAAGCCCTGTTGAGCAAGCAGCATTAGCCCAGCTTCTTGAATATCCCAAAGGGCATCATCCTGCGGAAGAACGGGCGGGCGCTTATAAAATTCGGTATTGGGTTCGATGGTCAGCTGGTACCAGGACAAATGCGTTGGTGCAAAAGCTAAGGCTTGGGTCAGGTCGGCCAGAGCATCGCTAATGCTCTGCTCGGGTAAGCCGTGCATTAAGTCGATATTAAAATTATCAAAGCCTGCTTTTTGGGCCAGCTCAATGGCAAGCAGTGCTTGCTTGGCGTCGTGAACACGGCCGAGTTTTTTAAGGTGTTTGTCGTTGAAGCTTTGTACGCCAATGGATAGGCGATTGATGCCCAGCTGACGGTAGCCTAAAAATTTTTCTGCTTCAAAAGTGCTGGGGTTGGCCTCTAGGGTAATTTCGCAATCTGGAGCAAATTTAAGGCGTGCTTTTAAACCCTGAAAGAGATTTTGATAGGCGGAAACGGATAATAAGCTGGGCGTGCCGCCGCCGATAAAAATACTTTGTATTTCTCGCTCTCGCACATAATGTAAATCCGCATCCAAATCGGCCAAGAGCATTTGAATGTAATCTTGTTCGGGCAGATTTTCTTGCGATGCATGTGAATTAAAATCGCAATAAGGGCATTTGCGAATGCACCAAGGCACATGAATATACAGACTTAAGGGCGGTAGTTGTTGCACTGGCATAGCTAGGGTTGCCAGTGTGCAATAAGAGCGTGTAAAGCTTGAGCGCGGTGAGAAAGCTGGTTTTTACGTTCTTTGCTTAGGCTAGCGCTGCTGCAATTTTCACTGGGCACAAAAAACAGTGGATCGTAACCAAAGCCTTCTTGGCCTTCTTCTGCAAATAAAATTTCGCCTTGCCACGTGCCTTGAAAAATTTGTGGCGTTGGGTCTTTTTCATGGCGCATATAAACTAATACGCATTGAAAACGAGCGCTGCGTTTTTCTTTTGGAGTGTCTTTGAGGGCGGCTAATAATTTAGCGTTGTTGGCGGCATCGCCTTGGCCAAAGCCCTCTGTAGGCAGAGCGTAGCGGGCGCTGTAAATACCAGGTGCGCCGTGCAGGGCATCGACCTCTAAGCCTGAGTCATCGGCTAGGGTGGCCATGCCTGTTTTTGCGCAAGCATTGCGTGCCTTTAGGATGGCATTTTCAACAAAGCTTAAACCTGTTTCTTCGACCTCGATAACTTGCAGGCTATTTTGCGGCACAATTTCGATGGCCTGCGTAGAAAAATGTGCAGCAAAAAGCTGATTAAATTCTTTTACTTTTCCAAGGTTGCCACTGGCTAAAACAATTTTTTTCATTTATTTATTTTCAAAATAAAATTGTTGGCTGAATTTCACATCGAAGACGCGATCTTGGCCTTCGGGTTTCACTTTCAACGCAAGGTTGTAGTGGTCTTCGTTATCAAAGCGGAAGGTGCTGATGTAATACACTGAGCCTGTTTCTTTGATTTCACGAAACTCCAAGGCGCGCTCTTGGGTTAAAAGGTTTTTGATGGAGCCTGTGACCTGAGCTTGAACGGGTACGGGCAATTTCCCTTCACCCTGTTTTTTTAGAACGGAGATACTTAAAAATCCGAGCGTGCGTGAGCGTTCGATGCTATAGGCTTTGGC
>JBDKHD010000150.1:0-4070 GCA_039797885.1 Pseudomonadota bacterium | reverse complement strand
ATAGGCGCAGATTGGGCCAGCTCTACGCCCAGTGCCGATCGTACAGAAGAATGGCATTTTTATGGCACCGATAACGGCAAATCTTTTTCGGCCAGTGGCTCGTCCGAGTGTAAGGCTGGCGCTTGCGTTTACAGCTCTGTCGTAAAAGATGCAAATGGTAAAGTGTATCGAGTTTCGGATCTTGAGATCAAAAATGCTTACCAAGATGAATACCAATTAACAGCCAAGGTTTATCACCCTGACCATGGCCATTACCTCGTTAAGATCAACTCTGAATGGAGCTGTGAGCGCAGTGACCCCTCACCTTTTGTCGGCACTGCTACCTTAACCAGCGAAAATAGCACGATTAAATATAAATCAACGAGCTGCTCGGTGGCGCCGACCATCACGCTCAACTAATTGAGCACTGCTGATGGAAAGCAATGAGGCCGCCAAATGCGCGGCCTTTTGTATTTTATGACCGCTTATTTTTGCGCCGTTATCAGAATCAGGAATCACGCATGAGCCACTGGGAATTTAACCAAACCGCCACCGAGGAATTTATCAGCCGTTGGCAGCAAGGCGGCGGTACGGAGCGGGCAAACTATCAGCTATTTTTGCTGGAGCTGTGCGCCTGACTGGAGCTTCCCAAACCCGACAATAACGGGGAAACCTGCCATCAAGACCCCAAACTTAATGCTTAACAGAGAGGTGTTTTGTGCTAATCTTGCTGTGTTATCTATCAACACAGGTGATTTTATGAGTAGAACAACCAGCATTACTATTGGTTCTCAGCTAGATGGCTTCGTAAATAGCCTAATTGCTTCTGGTCGCTACGGCTCTACCAGCGAAGTGGTGCGTTCGGCATTACGTTTGCTGGAACAGGAAGAAAACCAAACGGCTATGCTTCGCCAAGCATTACAAGCTGGAGAAGATAGTGGTGAAAGCGAACTCACGTTAGAGGACATCGCCAAGCAGGTTCGAGCAAAGCATGGCTTATAAACTCTCAGGCTTAGCTGCGCAGGATTTTGCTGATATATACGAATACAGCTTGTTGAATTTTGGTGTTAAACAGGCCGATTTTTATACCGACGAGCTAAAGCAACTGCTCAACAAGCTGGATGAAACACCGCTTATCGGTAAATCATGTTCAGACCTAGCGCCTGAACTACTAAAATTCCCATTTCAGCACCACATCATTTTTTATAGAAAACGTTCTCAGGATATTTTTGTGGTGCGGTTTTTACACGAAAAAATGCAGCCTAAATTGCATCTTTAAAGTGTTGCAGGCTTGCGCTCCCCACAGCTTCAGTGGTTTCGGCTTTCATGATCAGCTCGATCATGTGGTGGTATCAAAAGCTGAAATGAGTTTTCAATGGCGGCTTGGCCACGGCTTATTGCAAGCTGGCCCAAAGCATTCGTTATGGCTGGCTTTTCAGGCGATACGCCAGATAAAACTGGCCATCGAGGTCGGTGATTTTTACACGCTCTAACTGTTGTTTTTCCACCAGCGCACCTAGACCAAAGCCGATGGCTTTTTTATCCAAGCCCTGTGCTAAAAGCGCCAAGCGCAAGTGATGGCCAGAGATATAGGCTTGCGCTCCCAGCGCGTTTTGCACCCTAGCTAAAAGCGCAAGCTCGCTGGGCCTTAGTCCCTCGCTCATGCCTATATGTGCTCCAGTCGTTTGACTCTTGGGGTGATTTTGCACAGCAATTCATAGCTGATGGTGCGGCAGTGGCTGGCGATGGTATCGACGCTAATATGTTCGCCCCAGAGTTCAACCTCGCTGCCAATTTGTGCGTCGGGGTGGTCGGTTAAATCGACGGTAATCATGTCCATCGACACGCGGCCAATAAGCGGGCAGATTTTGCCTGCCACCCACACGGGCAAGCCTTGCGGCGCGTGGCGCGGGTAGCCGTCGCCGTAGCCGATGGCCACCACACCGATGCGCGAGTCTTTGGGCGCACGCCAATCGCCGCCGTAGCCTACGCCTTCGCCCAAAGGCACAGGGTGCGTGCTGATAAGTTTGGAGCGCAGGCTCAGTACGGGTTTTAAGCCCAGCTCAGCGGCGCTTTTTTCCAGCAGCGGCGATGCGCCATAGAGCATGATGCCTGGGCGGCTGATGCTGTCTTTTAGGGGGCGAGAGCGGTACAGCGCGGCACTGTTGCTTAGGCACAAAGGCGCAAGCCAAGTGCGCGCGGCCATGTACTTTAGCTGTGCGGCAAAGGCTAGGCTGTCTGGCTCGTCGGCGCTGGAGAAGTGTGTCATCACGCAGGCAAGTTGCAGCTGCGAATCCTCGGCCAGCTGCGCCAGTACGGCGTCCACCTGATCTAGGGTAAAGCCCACGCGATTCATGCCGCTGTTGATCTTTAAAAACACCAGGACAGGCTTGGTAAGCTGGGCCTGCTTGCGGTCTTGCAGCTGCTTTTCATGGTGCAACACGAGGTGCAGATTCAGCTCGCAGGCTTTCTGCCATTCGCCCGCGTCGTACGCACCTTGCAGCACCAAAATAGGCTGAGTGATGCCACCTTCTCGCAGTAACTGGGCTTCGTCCACACAGGCCACGGCAAAGCCATCGGCCTCAGGCAGTGCCTTGGCACAAGCAAGCATACCGTGGCCGTAGGCGTTGGCTTTCACCACCGCGTAGGCTTTGCCATCGGCAAGGGCGCGTGCTTGTGCGTAGTTGTGACGTAAGTTCGACCAATTTAATACAAGATGGGTGGGGCGAGTCATGGGAACGGCCAAGAAAAAAGGTACAATACGGCTCATTTTTTAGGTCTGAGCGTTGGGGCGGCCATTATGGCAGGCTTGAGCGCGAAACTCATCACGGAATTGTCATGCCTTGCCATTCTTCGCTTAGTGAAAAAACCATTGGTCTGTCTGCCTCTTTGGCGGCGCGCATTGGCCTTGAGGAGGCGGTGCTTTTGACGGTGTTAAATGACTGCGCTCGCCTGCAAAACCAAAACTGGGCGCGCATCAACAGCCAAATTCTGCGTAAAGAACTGCCGTTTTGGAGTGACGCCCACATTCGCCAAGTGCTGCAAAGCCTCATACACAAAGGCGAAGTAAAACTGAGCGGCCCGTTATTCCCCGAAGCCGAGGGGCTGGTGTACCAGTTTGCCAGCGCAGCCGTGCAAGCCGAGCCTGCGTCCATTGCCACCCACAAAGCCGCACCCGCAGCCAGCGCTTCTTTGAATGCCAAACAACCTTTGACTCAGGCTTGGCAACCGCAGGCCGACACCCTCACCCGCATCAGCCAGCACGGCATCCCCGGCAGTTTTGCCCTAAGCCTGCGTGATCAATTTGTGCTAAAAGCGCAAGAAGAAGGCGGCAAGCGCAACGATTGGGAAAGTCGCTTTTTTAATTTCGTTAAAAGCCAGTGGGTGTACGCCCAAAACGATGCCAATCGCGCCAAGGCCGACACCACTTTTCCAATTAATTCCGATGAAGCCTTGCCCATTGCCCCCAATTGGAAACCGCGCGCCGAAACTTTGGAAATTTTGCAAAAAGGTGGGGTGGATAGCCAATTCATTCAGGATGCGATTGCAGAATTTATTCTGTATTGGCTGGAGCGCGGCGAAGTCAGCAAAACTTGGAACAATAGATTTTTAAAGCATGTACGCACGCAATGGCTGCATTTTACTCATGCCGAACAGCACTCGACTGCACCCACAGCCATCAACGAAGATTGGCAGCCCTCTGCCGATTGTTTCGACATTATTAAAATGGCACACATTGATAAGCAATTTGCCGAAAGCCTAGTGCCTGAATTTATTTTATATTGGCGCGATTCCAATCAGCTGCACACCAGCTGGAACAGCCGTTTTTTGCAATACGTTAAACAGCGCTGGAGCAGTCAGCTTCACAACAGAGGAAATGGGTATGGATCCACAACTACTGAACCGGGTTACGCAACAGCTGAAGCTAGCCGCCAGCGCCTCAGTGACACCAGCTGGGCAAACTGAAAGCGCGCCAAACAGCAAAGAACAGATCCATGCCATCAACCAGATTTTTGAGTTGTTTCGCTTTAACTACAACAATCAGTTTTTAAAGGCCTTTCCCGACCACGATACTTTGCTGATGGGCAAGC
>JBDKHD010000149.1:0-13994 GCA_039797885.1 Pseudomonadota bacterium | reverse complement strand
ACTTCGATGGCTTCCATCACCATTCTGGCGGCTCCTCTTTAACCATTATTTGGCTGCGTCCAGAGGCACGCTGGCGCTTCTCGCCTTGCAGCTTGGCCAGTTGAATGGGGGAGATGGGTTGAGGTGGAAGAAACAGGGTCAATTGCTCGGCCAGCCCCAGTACCATGAGGATGGTGACAAAGGCCTCAAGCGTGGTTTTACCCTTTTCCGCATTAATGACGGCGCGTCTGCTTAGGCCTGCGTGATCGGCAATATCCTGTTGCGTCAGGTTTTTGTTTAATCTGACCTGCTTTAGGCGCTCGCCTAGCTCTTCAGTAAGAGCCAAAGGCGAGCTTGTTCTAATGCCGTTAGAGTGCATAAAATAGACCATTATCTTAGTTATTGTTGATAATATGCAATATATCAATCATTAATATTTCTGTCTAATTTTTATGGAGTGTTTTCTTTTAGTGTGTAAAAAATAGATCTTTAAGCGCTTAAATTCTCTTTAATGTGCGTAAATCGTTACTTTAATTTTGTTTGATTTTAGTGATGTGCGGATGCGGCCTCAGCTTGGCTGTTCGTGCCTAGGCTGATAATTTTCTGGTGTAAAAACAACGGAATAAGGGTGTCAAAATTTGCACTGAACCCGTGCTTTACGGTACATTGCGCCGCGTTTTTTCTTGCTTAGGATGTATCCGTGACTACTCAGCAAACCCCTTGGGAACTTTATCAAGCCGATCTCAAACGTGAAGGCTTCGCCTACGATAGCGCGCAAGAGATGGCGGTTCAGCATTTGCAGCGTTTATATGATGATTTGGTGGCTTATGAAGCCGGGCTAAATAAGTTCAGCGTTCAGAAGTTTATTAATAAGGTTAGTAGTAAAAAACCCGAGCCAATTAAAGGGCTGTATTTTTGGGGTGGTGTGGGGCGTGGTAAAACCTATTTGGTCGATACTTTTTATAATGCGCTGCCTTTTAAACGCAAAATGCGCACGCATTTTCACCGTTTTATGCAGCGTGTACATCAGGATTTAACCGAGCTTGCAGGCGAAAAAGACCCTTTAAAAATCGTTGCTGATCGTATTGCCAAAGAAGCCATAGTAATTTGTTTTGACGAGTTTTTCGTTTCCGATATTGGCGATGCCATGATTTTAGGCAGCTTGGTGGGTGAGCTGTTTGGTCGTGGAGTGACCTTGGTGACTACATCCAATATCGTGCCTGATGGCCTGTATGCTAATGGCTTGCAGCGCGCGCGTTTTATCCCTGCTATTAAGCTGTTGAATCAATACACTGAGGTGGTGAACGTGGATTCGGGCGTGGATTATCGTTTGCGTACTTTAGAGCAGGCAAATTTGTACCATTACCCACTTTCCACCACCGCCGAAGCCGACTTGCAGAAGAGCTTTAACAGCTTAGTAAGCGATAAAGCCCGCATTAAAACCGATACCAGTGTCGAGATTCTAGGGCGAAAAATCCCCGTTAAAGCACGCGCAACCAGCATTGCTTGGTTTGAGTTTGAGGCTTTGTGTGATGGCCCGCGTTCGCAGAACGATTATATCGAATTGGGTAAGCAGTTCCGCGATGTGTTGATCTCCAATGTGCCAGTTATGAACTCTAAAAACGACGACTTGGCGCGGCGTTTTATCAATTTAATTGATGAGTTTTACGATCGTGGTGTGAAGGTAATTATGTCGGCGGCAGTACCCATTCCTGATATTTATGAGCACGGACGATTGGAGTTTGAATTTCAGCGTACTACGTCACGGATGCTGGAAATGCAATCGCGCGAGTACCTCATGCGCGAGCATAAAATGGATGAAGTGAAACAATAGGGCGCAGGCCCTATTGTTGTTTTTGTAAGCTGTTCAGCCCAAATTTCTTGCTTAAGATCTTATCGACCAATTTGGTGGGCAGTAATCTTTTTATAAGCGGTAGCAACGTACTGCCGTGGCCTATGCGTATTTCTGCTTTGGGTTTATGTTGCGTTTTTTCGAATAAAATTTGTGCAAACTCAGCGGCGGGAGTGGGATTTTCTTGTGAAGCGGTGGCGCGCGCTTCGATCTGTATTTTCAATGGCATAAAAATGGAATCATCCGCCAAGATACCCGCAAGATTTTTTAAAGAATTATTACCAAACTCCGATTCGATACCGCCAGGTTGAATGGTAATGACTTCGATATGAAAGGGTTTAAGCTCCATGCGCAGCGCATCGCTTAGGCTGTGTAGGGCGGCTTTGGTGGCGCAATAAGCACCCGAAAAAGGCGTCGTTAATATGCCCGAGATGGAGCCGATGTTGATGATTTGGCTGAGGCTGCTTGCTGTGGCGTTGTGACGCAAGAGCGGTAAAAAGGCTTTGGTTAGGGCGACAGGGGCAAAGACGTTGGTAGCAAATTGCTGCGCAAGATTTTCCGTACTCAATTCACTGACAGGCCCCATGGCAGCAAAGCCTGCGTTATTGATTAAACAGTCTAAATAGCCCGAATCTTCTGTGATTTTTTGTAAAGCCTGCTCAATATCTTGTGGGTTGTTGACGTCCATTTTTATCGGCACCAAACGCGAATGGTGCAGGCTATTGAGCGTTTCTAAACGGCGCGCACAAGCATAAACCTTATAGTCTGCCTGCAAATACGTTTGCGCCAGAGCGCGGCCAATTCCCGATGAACAACCTGTGATGAGTACGGTTTTGAGCGTCATATCGTATTTTCCTCTTATTCGGCTCGTTATGAGCGTGGCGAAAGGCTTAAAGCTAGGCTATTACTTGGGGTCAAAGCAAGCGTTTTTATGAGAGTGATATGGTTCATGTCTTAAGGCAGATATTTAAGATTTTTGTGTTTATTTCCTTATTCGTTTCTGCGGTTTCGGCGTTGTCTGCTCCTTCCTGTTTGTCTGTTGAACAATTTTCCTCAGAGCATGATCTTAATGATGAGGTTTCATATTGGGAGGATAAAACAGGAACGGCAACGTTAACTTCGGCGCTCAATGAAGACTGGTTGCAGGGGTCTAAAGAAGGTTTGTCTTTTGGTTACACCAACTCGGTGTATTGGTTCAAGTTGTCCTTGTGCACTCAAGAGCAGAAACAAAAACGCATATTGAATTTGGCTTACCCTGTATTGGATCGTATTGATGTGTATACGCACAATACGGGTGGAACGTGGGAGCATCAGCTGCTTGGGGATAAGCAGCCCTTTTTAGATCGTCCGATTGAACACCGAGATTTTCTTTTTCCTATTTCTTTGGCAGAAAACAGCCAGATGGATGTGGTGTTTCGCGTGCAAACCTCCAGCTCGATGCAGCTGCCTTTGAGTATTTGGCAAGAGCGAAAATTCTTTGAGGATGATCAGCATCAGATTGTTTATTTGGGGCTTTATTACGGCCTGATGCTGGCCATGGTTTTGTATAATTTCTTTTTGTTTTTTTCGGTTCGAGAAAAGCATTATCTTTATTATGTGCTCTATGTGGCCTGCATGGCATTGTTTATGTCGAGCTTGCAGGGTGTGTCTTTTCAGTATTTTTGGCCAAACTCTACCAGCTGGAACGACTCCAGTATCGTCGTTTTTTTGGGGTTTACTATTGAATTTGGTTTGCTTTTTACGCGTGAATTTCTGCGAATTAAACAGATTCCATATTTAAATTCCATTATGAATACAATCCTTGTTGTTGTTTTTTGTATTATTCTTGGAACTAACATTTTGAGCTATCACGTCAGCATACAGTTGCTTATTGTTATGGCTTTTGTGTGTTTGATTATGGCTTTGTCTGTTGGTGTTGCACGCTGGATTCAAGGCCATACCTCTGCACGCTACTATGTTATTGCTTGGTCAACATTTTTAGTCGGAGGCATTGTCCTGGCATTAAATAAATTTAATTTCTTGCCTAGAAATTTTTTCACTGAGAATATTTTGCAGCTCGGATCGGCGATTGAGGTTATTTTATTGTCCTTTGCGTTGGCGGATCGCTTGAATCAAGAAAAGCTCAAAAGGTATCGTGCGCAAAATCAAGCGCTCGAAAATGAGCGTTTGGCGCGCAAGCTGCAAGATGAGGCCCTGGAAGCACAGTTTCGGGATAAAGAAACCCTAGAGCAACGCGTAAAAGAGCGCACTATTGAGCTTGAAAAAGCCAATTGGCGGCTAGAGCAAATGAGCATTACCGATGGTTTAACGGGTATTCGCAACAGACGATTTTTTGATCAGGTAATGCATCGGGAAATGGCGCGAGCTATTCGCCAAAAAGAGCCGATTTCGGTGCTTATGATTGACATTGATCATTTCAAAAAAGTGAACGACACCTATGGTCATCAGGCAGGGGATGAGGTGCTAAGAACACTGGCACAAACGCTTGCTCGTACTGTGCATCGCAGCACCGACTTGCTCGCTCGCTACGGTGGCGAAGAATTTATTTTGGTTTTGCCCAATACCACCGAGGCGGGAGCGATGCATATGGCCGAATGCATTCGCACTGTTATTGCAGAGATTAATTTTGATGCGATTGCTTCGGGTTTTCGTGTTAGCGTAAGTATTGGTGTTCAGGGCGGTATTCCAACGCAAGAGGACAATCACGAAAATTGGGTGCGCTTGGCTGATGAAGCCTTATACCAAGCCAAAGCACAGGGGCGCAATCGCGTGGTGCTCTATCAGCCGCACATTTCATAGGGGCGCTAAGCGCCCGTTTTTACTCCTTGTTGGCTTTGAGTTTATGCCACCATTCTCCTGCGCCTTCGCTGGCTTTTTGTAGAAATTGTTTTAGCTCATCACTCACCGAGGGTTTGGCTTTTTCCTCGGGTGCAGGTGGCAATATGTGCGCAAAATAACTGTTGCTTAAAATGCGTCTTAAAATACGCTCGCCTGGGAAGGGCTCGTTATTATTGAGTGAGCGCGCGGCTTTTAATAAATTGCGCACATCGTATTGGGTTGGGCTGATATCGGGTACTTGTTTGGGTAAGCCCAGCAAGCCGTACACACCTACGCGTGCAGTGCGTACCGAGCTTTCCATGGTGAAAACGACATCGTTATGCGTTTCGGCAAATTGCCCAACCATGGCGAGGTTGGTGCAGCCTGCTGGAATAATATCTGGACGGTCGCCTTTGGCGCGTGGCATAAATTGCGCGGTAATGTAGGGCATATAAGCGGTGCGCACTTTGGTTTTTTCCATAATACTATCCAGCTCGTTTTCAATACCTAGGTGATAACACAGCTCGGCAACAATTTCTCTGCCTGTACACTCGGGCATCGTTTTTTGGATGTGATTTCCTTTTTTATCCATTAGTAGGGCATAAACCCACAGCACTAAAGAGTCTTTTTCTTGGGTGGGAAAGTGCGGCTGGCGATTGCAGGTAAAGCTTATCACCCAGTTGCTGTCAGTGAAGGTAATGACACCCCCCGTTACGGTTTTGCCGCTGTAAGGATCGTTGACGGCCAGCTCTTTTAATTTATCAATTAAAGCCGAAGGTTTGCAGGTTAGGGTGGCGGACATCCATGAAGACTGTGCAGTGTTGGTGCAAAATTTTTCGGGGCGGCCAAATACGGGGGATTTTTTGGCCAGGTTTCGCCATAAGGTCCAAGCGCTATTTTCTTCGGGTAAATGAGGGTTGCGAATGTTCACAGGGGCATGGTCGCTGTCGCCGTAGGCGCTGCCTTCGGTCATGGAGCCATTTAAGACAAAAACCAAATCTTTCTCGTTTATTTTGATAACTTCGCCATCTAAGCAGCGCAACGCCGAAGCGGTTTTTTGCTCGCCTGAAAATACAAAATCCATATCTTGAACTTGCACATTTAAACGGAAGTTGACGCCGCGCGCTTTTAGCCATGCGACCAATGGTTTAATGAAACTGTCGTATTGGTTGTATTTAGGGAATACCAAGGCCGAAAGGTCGGTTAGGCCATCGAGCGCATCTAAAAAACGATGCATATACAGCTTCATTTCCAGCAGGCTTTGCCAATTTTGAAAGGCGAACATAGAGCGCCATAAATACCAGAAATTACTCTCTAAAAATCCTTTAGAAAAATATTGCTCGATGGTGATGTCGTCCAATTCTTCTTTGCGTTTCATCAGTAAACGCACCAGCTCCCATTGTTGAGGTTTGCTTAGCCCCAGTGTGCTGAAATCGCGAATTTTCCCGCGTTGGTGCATAAGGCGAGATTTGGAGTAGTTGGGGTCGTTGTCGTTGATTAAACGATATTCATCGAGCACGCTGTAGCCTTCGGGCATTTCGATGGCAGGAATATCACGAAACAGATCCCAAAGGCAGTCGTAGTTCCAATTCATTTCACGGCCACCGCGTACTAAATAGCCTTCTTCTTCGTTACCTGCGCCATCCATCGAGCCGCCTTCAACGGCTAAATTTTCTAAGATGGCGATGTTCGCACCTGGCATTTTGCCATCGCGAATTAAATAAAAAGCACTGGCTAGCCCTGCAATACCGCCACCGATAATAAAGGCGTTGCGTTTCTGAATATCCGCAGGAGGTAATACCTTATGACTTTGATAAATACTGACGTAATCGGCGGTGGGCAAGGTATTTAAGGCGCTGTTGTGCGCGTGCGTGTTGCTGGCATCGGGTTGTACATTAAATGTGCTCATAAATCTTCCTTAGTGCATTAAATTGCCTAGGTGTTTGGTGAGAGAGATAGAATTAGATTTATTAGCTTGGGCGAGTGTAAGCTAGAGCTTTTCCTCTAAAGTTGATTTAAGTTTGGTTTTTTTTGAGCCATTATTTTTTATGTTGCAACAATCTGTTGCGCAATATCGAGAGAGCCATGATCACAGAAAAAACACCTTGCCCTTGGGCAGTCGGCGCAGATTACATTCATTACCACGATACAGAGTGGGGCGTACCTTGTTTTGAGCGCAACAAATTATTTGAAAAACTTTGCCTTGAAGGCCAGCAAGCGGGCTTAAGCTGGATTACGGTGCTGCGCAAGCGTGAGCATTATCGCGCTTGTTTTTTAGGCTTTGAGCCTGAGAGGGTCGCCGCCATGAGCGATGCGCAAATTGAAGCCTTGCTGACGGACACGGGGCTTATTCGCAATCGTTTAAAGCTCTTTAGTATTCGTCAAAATGCCCAAGCCTTGTTACGCCTAGAGCATGATGGGGTGGATTTTGTGCAGTTGTTGTGGGGCTTTGTCGGTGGTAGCCCAAAAGTAAATCGCCCTAAGGCCATGGGGGATATTCCAACACAAGAGGCGTGCTCGCAGGCGATGAGCAAGTACTTAAAAAAGGCAGGCTTTAATTTTGTCGGCCCAACCATCTGTTATGCTTTTATGCAAAGCATGGGGCTGGTGAATGACCATCTTCAGAGCTGCCACAAATGCCCGCCGATTTCGCACTGACTGCCTAGGCGCAAGGCGGCGCTTCTGCTAGAGTACGCGCGCAAAAATCCCACCTCTTTTGGAGCTATTATGGAAATCGCATGCCTAGACTTAGAAGGCGTTTTGGTGCCTGAAATCTGGATCGAGTTTGCTAAAAAAACTGGCATTGAAGAGCTCAAAGCCACCACGCGTGACATTCCCGACTACGATGTGCTGATGAAACAGCGCATTCGTATTTTGGATCAACATGGCCTGAAGCTAAAAGACATTCAGGATGTGATCGCGACCTTAAAACCCTTAGAAGGCGCGGTGGAGTTTGTGAATTGGCTGCGTGAGCGCTTCCAGGTGGTGATTTTATCCGACACTTTCTATGAATTTTCTCAGCCCTTGATGCGTCAGCTGGGTTTTCCTGCTTTGCTGTGCCATCGTTTGATTACCGATGATGAAGGCCGTGTGGTGGATTACAAGCTGCGCCAAGCCGACCCTAAGCGCCAGTCTATTCGTGCGTTTAAAACCATTTATTACCGCACCATTGCCGCAGGCGATTCGTACAACGACACTACGATGTTGGCCGAAGCCGATGCGGGCATTTTGTTCCATGCGCCACAGAACGTAATCAATGAGTTTCCACAGTTTCCTGCGGTGCACACCTATGAAGATTTAAAGAAAGAGTTTATTAAAGCCAGCAATCGCAAATTGGCTTTGTAAAATCGCTTGGAGTTTTAGAGCTCTAAAACTCCTGCAAAATCCGCTGCACTTTAGTGTGCAGCTCTTGCCATTCTTCTTGGCACTGTGAATCCAACACCACACCTCCGCCTGCCCAGCATTGTGCGCCTGAGCTTTGTGCTTCTAGGGTGCGAATCAGGATATTAAAGTCGGCCAGCCCCCGCTCATCAAAATAGCCCATAGCGCCACAGTAAGCATGGCGCGGTGCGGCTTCCAGTTCGGCAATGATTTCTACGGCGCGTTTTTTCGGCGCACCCGTAATCGAGCCACCTGGCAGCGCCGAGCTAATCACTTCCGCCATGCTGATATGGGGCTGTTTTTGCGCGCTGATGGTGCTGACTAAATGATGCACGTTGGCATGGCTTTCCAGCGCAAAGAGCTTTTCAACCTTCACTGAGTGCGGCTTAGCATAACGGCTTAAGTCGTTGCGCAGCAGATCCACAATCATCAAATTTTCGGCTTGGTTTTTGGCGCTGTTCTTAAGCCAAGCTTGGTTGGCGGCGTCTTGCTTAGGGTCTTGGCTGCGTGCGACTGTGCCTTTGATTGGGCGAGTTTCGATGCGCGCGCCAGACAGCGACATAAAACGCTCTGGGCTGACACTAAAAAGTGTGCGTTCGGCCGTTTTGAGGTAGCCACCAAAGGTGGGGTTGAAACTTTGCAGTAAGGCCAGCGGTGAGCGTTCGGTGAGGTTTTCGTTACAGCTAAAGGGCAGGGCCAGATTGACCTGATAGCAGTCGCCTGCGCGCAAATAGTTTTGCACTTGGTTAAATGCCTGCTGGTAGCGCGAGTATGGCCATGCACTGTGCCAGCTTAGCACGCTCTGCTCGGCGTTAAAGCGTGGCAGCTGTGTCAGAGTTATCTGTTCGCTGCCTTCGTACCAGCCAAACTCGGCAAGCGGTAGGTGTGGAGTGCGATTTTCGCCCGTGAGCAGAGCGTGCCCCGCCTCGTAGCTGAAATACCCCGCCCAGCCCGATTGAAAGCTGTGCCATTGAGCGGTGTCCGTTTCAGGCAGGTGGGGCGAGTGCTTAAGCGTGGCTAGCCAGTCTTTTAGCTCGACCAGCGTCATAAGGCGCAGCCACTTCCTTGGGCTATGGGCCAGGGTCGCAACTTGCGCTTGGCCGTCCCAAAACAAAATGGGATGGGTAAGCTTGGGTAGACGTTGCAGGAGGTTGTTGGTGGTGATCGGCATGCAATAAATAAACGGCAAGATTGGGCGGCGCGCAGTATAGCAAGAAAACGTTTGGGATTTCCTAGGGAAACTCGGCTTTCCCATTTGGCGAGGTTTTGCTTATGCTAGCGGCCTATTTTTAAAATATAGGGCTATTTATGTCGGTGCTGCATGGCGTGATTCATCAGCTTAATCAGGTGATTTTAGGCAAGGATACACAGGTGAAAATGGCGCTGGCCTGTTTGTTGGCACGCGGACACTTATTGATTGAGGACTTGCCCGGCATGGGCAAAACGACTTTGTCTCATGCGTTGGCTTCAAGCCTTGGGCTTCACTATCAGCGCATTCAATTTACCGCTGATTTATTGCCCAGCGACATTTTGGGTGTGAGTGTTTTCGAGCGCGAAGCAGGCACTGAGCTTGGCCGCTTCCGCTTTCACCCAGGCCCCGTGTTTAGCCAAGTGCTTTTGGCCGATGAAATCAATCGTGCTACGCCCAAGGCGCAAAGCGCGTTGCTGGAGGCGATGGAAGAAGGGCAGGTTACGGTTGAGGGCCAAACACGGCTGCTGCCAGAGCCATTTTTTGTAATTGCTACGCAAAACCCTGCCTCGCAGGCGGGCACCTATCCGCTGCCTGAATCGCAGCTGGATCGGTTTTTAATGCGCATAAGCTTGGGCTATCCCGATGCCAAGGCCGAGCGTGAACTGCTCGAAGGCCATAACCGTCGTGCCCTGGCCAAAGCCATGAGCGCTTGCTTGAGTTTGGCGGAGCTGACGCAGCTGCAAGAAAAGGTGCAACAGGTGCAAGCCTCGCCTGCGCTGTTGGACTATTTACAGCGCGTTGTGGCTTTTACGCGCAACCATGTGGATCTGGCCTACGGTTTATCCCCGCGCGGGGCGCTGGCCTTGTTGCAGGCGGCAAAGGCTTGGGCATTGGTGGCGCACGAGCGCCATTACCTCACCCCCGATGATATTCAGGCCGTATTGGGCGCGGTGATTGAGCATCGTTTGGGTGTCACTTCGGCTTTTACTGTGCAGCTGCTTGCCAGCGTTCCTGTGTTGGCATGAAGACTTGGCAGCACTACTGGCAGGCTTGGCTGAATCGGCGTATTCCCGCCAAGCCCGAGCACACTTTGCATCATGCCTCTATTTTCATTATGCCCAATAAAATAGGGCTGATTTTTTTGGGTGTGCTGGTGGCCATGCTGCTGACCGCCATCAACTATCAAAATAGTCTTGTTTTTGTTTTGGTATTTTGGCTTTTTAGCATTGCGCTGTTGGCGATTTTTTTTACCTTTAAAAATCTGTCTGGCGTGCGTTTGCGGGCAGGAAATGGCGCTGCGGTTTTTGCAGGCAAGCCTGTGGATCTGATGCTGCGTATTTCTGCCAAAGAGCCTAAATGGGCGCTCAGTGTGTTTTTTAAAAATAAATTAGCCACGCTTTTTTCACTGAGCGCGGGTGAAGAAAAAATTCTTTATTTGCCGTATTTTGCCGAAAAACGTGGGCGTTTGGATGTGGCGCGCATCGGCATTGAAACGCGCTTTCCATTGGGTGTTTTTACCGCTTGGAGTTGGGTGAAGTTGGAGTTTCCTATAGTGGTGTACCCCAAGCCCATCGAGCAGCCTTTTATGCTCAGTACGGGCAGCGGTGAGGACGAAGGCCATAGCCAAAAAACGGCTGCGGGTGAGAATTATTATGGCTTGCGCTCGTATCAAGCAGGCGATGCCTTAAAGCACATTGCGTGGAAGCACTACGCGCGCGGGCAAGGGTTATTTAGCAAAGAGTTTGCAGGCGCGCAGTCGTTTAATTGGCAATTTAATTTCGACGATTTAACGGGTGAGCCACTGGAGCGACGCCTGAGTATTTTATGCGCTTGGCTGCTGAAGGCTCATGCGCAAGAAGCAGCCTTTGGCTTAACTTTGCCAGGAAAATACTTGCCTTTAGGGCAGGGAGATGCGCACTTAGAGCGCTGCTTGGAGGCTCTTGCGCTTTATGGTGAAACACCATGATTACGCACGGCATTAGCCGTTTAAGTTTGCCTTGGTTGCTGCTAAGCGCCCTAGCCACCTTGCTGGCCACCTATACCGAGCCTTGGCTGTGGCTGGTGGCTGGAGTATTTATAGCTTGGCAGCTGGCGATGTTTTTTGAGCGTGCACGCTACCCCAGTACTTTAATAAAAACTGCCTTGGTTGTGGCACTCAGCGTGCTGACATGGAGCATGGCAGGCGGGGATTTTAATTTAGAAAATGCCGCAAGTTTTATGGTGGCGGCGAGCCTTTTAAAACTATTGGAAATGCGCACCGTGCGCGATGCTTATTTTCTAATTTTTACCTGGTTTTTTTTATTGGCAACAGGTTTTTTATTTAAGCAAAGCCTGCTTTTTACTTTGTATGCGCTGGTGGTGCTTTTTATCTTGCTGCTGACGTTATTGCTGTTGCAGCTGCCTGCGCTAACGCCAGCTAAAAAAGCCATTCAAGCTTTAGCCAAATACAGCTTGGTACTGATGCTTAGCACGTTACCTTTAATGTTGGTGCTGTATTTATTGTTTCCGCGCTTGGGGCCGTTGTGGTCTTTTTCTTTGCAGTCGGGGCAGGCCAAAACAGGTTTAAGCACGCAAATGCGGGTGGGGGATATTACCGATTTAGTGCAAAGCGATGAGCTGGTATTTCGCGCGACCTTTCAGGGTGAAAAACCGATGCAGCAACAGCTGTATTGGCGCGCTTTGGTGCTGGATTATTACGATGGCCGCAGCTGGACCATGCCGCATCCTGAAAATATTTCTTGGTTTAAGGCAGAAGCTGAAACGGCTGGGCTGAAGTATGAAATTATTCAAGAGGCCAGTCACAAAGCTTTCTTGTTTGCTCTAGGAAAAGTGCAAGCGCAAAGCCCAAACACGGGCGTTAGCGACAAGTACAATTTGCGCGCCAAAGAACCTTTATTTCAGCGCTTGCGTTATCAGGCGGTGGCGGATTTTTCTGCGCCTTTTGCCGCCAATCTTACTGAGCTTGAGCGTGCTCAAACCCTGCAATTACCTAAAGATTTAAACCCCAAAGCGCGGGCTTTAGCGCAAAGTCTGGCGCAGCAATACCCTAATCCTGCGCAGCGCATCGAGGCGCTGCTGAATTATTTTAAAGAGCAGCCGTTTTTCTACAGCCTAAAAAACTCCCTGCTAGGTGAGAATGAAATCGATGAGTTTTTATTTCAAACGCGGCGCGGTTTTTGCGCGCACTATGCGGGGGCGATGGTTTTTGTGCTGCGCAGCTCGGGCATTCCTGCACGCGTGGTCACAGGTTATCAAGGCGGGCAATGGCAAGAAGCGGGGCAGTATGTCACGGTGCGCCAGTACGATGCTCATGCCTGGGCCGAGGCTTGGCTCGATGGTCGCTGGGTACAATTTGACCCTACGATGCAGGTGGCTCCTGAGCGGATTTTATCGGGCCTAGAGCAGGCTTTGGCGCAAGAGGGCAGCTTTTTAGCAGGGCAATTTTCTGTGCAAAAGCTCAAACAAGGCAGCCTGCTAAACCGCCTGCTGTTGCAAGTTGAGAACCTTAATTTTTACTGGCAACGCTGGGTGCTTGGTTACGATCAAAACACCCAGCAGGGCGTTTTGGATAAGCTCTTTGGGCTTTCTGAATACCAGCAGGCGCTCTATGTGCTGGCGGGAGGCTTCGCGCTGTTTTTTGTGTTGGGTGCTTTGTGGCTGAAGTGGCAAGAAAAGCCCAAGGCGCAACCCAAATGGCTAAAGGCGTGGCAAGCGTTAGAGCGCAAGGCACAGGCTTTGGGCGTGCGCGCTGAAGCGGGCACGACACCGCAACAGCTGCTGGCGAAGCTGGAGCAGGCTCGCCCTGATCTCGCCGTTAAAATAACGGTTTTATATCGTTATCTTGATGAGTATCTGTATCAAAACCAGCGCCAACATGAGCCGAAATTTCGCGCTTTGGTGCAGGATTTAACCAAGAGTTTGTAGCTCAGGATTTAACCGAGAGTTTGTAATTTATGTGGGTAGCCAACCTAGAGTCCTTGGAACAGCTCAGTTCTGTACTTGCGCAAAGCCAGCCTGTGCTTTTGGACTTTTGGGCGGATTGGTGCGCACCTTGCCGCGCGCTAACGCCTGTCTTAGAAGAGCTCGCCTGCGAGCTAGGCGGCCAGCTGTACTTGCTTAAAATCCACGCCGACCATTGGCCAAAGCTTGCATCAAGGTATCAGGTGCGCAGCTTGCCAACAGTGGTGCTCTATCAAAATGCTCAAGAGCAGAAACGTTTTGTGGGGGTGCAAAGCAAAGCGCAGCTGCAAGCGTTTTTGCAAGGCTATGTCTTGTGGGAGCCTGAGCTTTTACTGAATCAGGCCAAAAGCCTAGAGGGAGCAGAGCAGATAGCCATGCTAAGAGCGGCGGTAGCTCGTTATCCCAAAGACACGGGGTTGCACCTGGCTTTGCTCAATGCCTTGTTGGATGCAGGAGGTAAGGAGGAAGTACAGGAGCGCGTCAAAGCCTTGGGTTTTGCCGTACAGCGTGACCCCGAAATCAGCCGTTTACTGTCGCGGCTACATCTTGCACAGAGTGCGAAAGCGCTGCCAGAGCCGTTGCAGCTTTGGCAAGCATTGGCGCAAAACGGGCAGTTTGAGCAGGCGTTTGAAGGGGTGTTGAGTGCGCTTGCGGATAAGAATATGCCTTGGCGTCTTGAGGCGCAGAAGCTGGCGGTGGATATTCTGAACTTGATGCCAGAGCGTGATTTAGCGAACCAATATCGACGTAGGCTTTTTAGCTTGCTGCATTAAGGTTGTGCCGCATAACTTCCAGCGGCTTTCCCTAAGGCTA
>JBDKHD010000148.1:0-6320 GCA_039797885.1 Pseudomonadota bacterium | reverse complement strand
TGCTGTTGGTTTATCCTTTGGCGCATGTGGGCTTGGCGCTGGCGACTTCGCTGTCGGCGTTTTTTAATGCCTTTATGCTCTATTGGATGCTGCGCAAGCAGGGTGTGTATCAGCATCAGGGTGGCTGGCCTGCGTTTTTAAGCAAAGCCTTGCTGGCCAATATCGCTTTGGCTGCGGTGATATTGCTGCTTTCGGCCAGCGCACAAGAGTGGATGACATGGGCAACCTCGGTGCGTATTTACTGGCTTACGGGCATAGTTAGCGCGGGCATAGCTGTGTATTTTGCCGTGCTCTTTGCCTTGGGTTTTCGTTTAAAGCACCTTAAAGGTGAGATGTTCTAACCTCGACCACCTCGGGGCTCTTGGTTATAATCGCGGCTTTTCTGACTAAGGCAGTAGGTTAATGCGCTTATTGCGTGGGCTTGGCAATATTCCTTCGGGCTTGCACACGGTGGCAACCTTAGGCAATTTTGATGGTGTGCACTTAGGCCATCAGGCTTTGCTGCACACGCTTAAAGCTCAAGCCAAAGCCTTAAGTCTGCCCAGCTTGGTTATTATTTTTGAACCCCAGCCCAAAGAGTTTTTCGCCAAAGAAAAAGCCCCTGCGCGCTTGAGCAATCTGCGTGAGAAACTCCAGCTTTTTGCGTGTTTTGATGTCGATTTTGTTTTGTGTCTGCCCTTTAACGCCCGTCTGCGCGCACTGGGTGCTCAGGCATTTATCGATCAAGTTTTGGTGCAAGGCGTGGGCGTTAGGCATTTGATCGTTGGCGATGATTTTCGCTTTGGTCATGACCGCAGTGGTGATTTTGCATTGCTGCAAGCGCAGGGTGCGGTGCAAGGTTTTAGCGTCAAAGATACCGCTACCGTGCAGGCGCAAGCTGAGCGCATTAGCAGTACGCGTGTGCGCGTGGCTTTGGCGCAAGGCGATTTAGCTAGGGTGCAGGCGCTACTGGGGCGACCTTATTACTTCAGTGGCCGTGTGGGTTTTGGTCGTCAGCTTGGGCGCACGCTTAATACGCCTACCGCCAATATTTTGCTAAAACGCCAAGTTTTGCCCGCTACGGGCGTGTTTGCAGTTCATGTGCAAGACGAGCAAAATGGCGAACATTTTTTAGGCGTGGCCAGTCTTGGGGTCAAGCCCACCATCACGGCCATTCCTGAGCCGTCTTTGGAAGTGCATCTGTTCGATTTTAACGGCAATCTTTACCACCGCCATCTGCGCGTGGAACTGGTGCAAAAAATTCGTGATGAACAAAAATTTGCCAGCCTTGAGGCGCTTAAAACCGCCATCGAAGCCGATAAAGCGGCGGCGCGCAGGCTGTTTGCATAAATCGACGAACGTAAAAGAATCCCTTTGTGATAAGTGACTGTTATGAACGATAAAGTAGAAAGCCAGTACAAACATACGCTGAACCTCCCCGATACCGTTTTTCCGATGCGCGGCGATCTGGCCAAGCGCGAGCCTTTGATGCTGGCGCGCTGGGAGCAAATTGGCCTCTACCAAAAAATTCGTAAGGCTCGTGCAGGGCGCGACAAGTTTATCCTTCATGATGGTCCGCCCTATGCCAACGGCAGCATCCACATCGGCCATGCGGTTAATAAAATTCTCAAAGACATCATAGTGAAGTCGCAAACACTCAGCGGCAAAGACGCCCCTTATGTGCCAGGTTGGGACTGCCACGGCCTGCCTATTGAGCTTAAAGTCGAGGAAAAAGTGGGCAAGGTAGGTGAAAAAGTCACGGCCAGCGAATTTCGTAAGCACTGCCGCAGCTACGCCCTAGAGCAGGTCAACGGCCAGCGCCAAGATTTCAAACGCCTGATGGTACTGGGCGATTGGGATAACCCTTATCTGACCATGAACTTTAAGTTTGAAGCCGACATTATCCGCACGCTGGGCAAGATCGCAGGCAACGGCCACATGCACAAAGGCTTTAAACCCGTGAACTGGTGTTCGGACTGCGGCTCGGCTTTGGCCGAGGCCGAGGTCGAATACCAAGACAAAAAATCCATCGCCATCGATGTGAAGTTTACCTTTGCCGATGAGCGTATTTACGACGTATTTGCCGCCGCTAGCCATAAAGGCAAGCCTGTAAGCATCGTCATCTGGACCACCACGCCCTGGACCATTCCCGCTAACGAAGCGGTGTCGGTACACCCAAGCCTTGAATACGCGCTGGTGCTTCTTAAAGAGCAAAACGAAGTGCTGCTTTTGGCCGCCGATTTAGTCAAAGACGCCATGAGCCGCTACGGCATCGAAGCCTATGAGGTGCTGGGCGTGGCTAAAGGCGCGGCGTTCGGCCAAGTCGAAGGTCAAGCGCAAGCGCCCTTTAGCGTACAGCATCCCTTTATGCCAAGCGCCCAAGGCGGCGCGAAGTTTGTACCCATCATCACGGGTACGCACGTCACCGCCGACTCAGGTACAGGCTCGGTGCACACCGCGCCCATGCACGGTGCCGACGACTTTGTGGTGTCCAACCACTTTGGCGTTAAGGCCGAGCTGATGCTGGTGGGCAATGACGGCAGCTTTATTACGACACCTGCCTTGGATGCCTTGGAATTATCGGGCTTAAGCACCGCCGACAAAGGCAACTTCCGCGTCCTGACCTTGCTGGCTGAAAAAGGCGCGCTGCTGAAAAAGGCCAATATCACTCACAGCTACCCGCACTGCTGGCGTCATAAAACGCCCATTATTTTCCGCGCTACACCGCAGTGGTTTATCAGTATGAAACAAGCAGGCTTGCTCACGCAGGCTATGCACGAAGTGCAGCACAAGGTCGAATGGCGTCCAAGCTGGGGGCGCGCGCGCATCGAAAGCATGATGACCGACCGTCCCGATTGGTGTATCTCGCGTCAACGTACTTGGGGCGTGCCCATTGCGCTCTTTATCCACAAAGACACGCAAGAGCTGCACCCCGATACCGCCGCCTTGATAGAAAAAGTCGCGCTTAAAGTCGAAGAAAAAGGCATAGACGCCTGGTTCGATATGGACGCCGCCGAGCTTTTGGGGGCGCAGGCCAAAGATTATGTCAAGGTGATGGATACGCTCGATGTTTGGTTCGACTCGGGGGTGACTCACACCGCCGTGTTGCGCCAGCGCCCTGAGCTGAAATTCCCCGCTGAAATGTACCTAGAAGGTTCGGATCAGCATCGTGGCTGGTTCCAAAGTTCGCTCTTGGCCAGCGTCGCCGCTTATGGCACTGCGCCCTACAAAGCCGTATTAACCCACGGTTTTACCGTGGATGCCGATGGCCGTAAAATGTCCAAGTCTTTGGGCAACGTCATTGCCCCGCAAGAAGTCATCAACGAGCTTGGTGGCGACATTCTGCGCTGGTGGGTGGCCGACACCGACTACAGCGGTGAAATGACGGTTTCCAAGGAAATCCTGCGCCGCAATGCCGATGCTTATCGCCGCGTGCGCAACACCTGCCGTTTCTTGCTGGCCAACCTCAACGGTTTTAACCCACAAAGCGATTTGGTGTCTGGTGAAAAACTGCTGCCATTGGATGCGTGGATGGTGAGCTACACCCAAAAACTGCAAGAAAAAATCATCGCGCTTTATATGGATTACGACTTTAAAGGTCTGACCAAAACGCTGATGAATTTCTGTGTGGCCGAGCTGGGTGGTTTTTATTTGGATGTGATTAAAGATCGTCAATACACCTGTAAAACCGATGGCCTGCCACGCCGCAGTGCGCAGACTGCGCTCTATCATGTTGCTCAAGCCATGAGCCGTTGGATTGCGCCGATTTTATCTTTTACCGCCGAAGAAATTTGGGAAACCCTACCAGGGGAAAAAGAAGAATCGGTGATGCTGGCCACTTGGTACGATGCCTTCCCCACACTTTCGGCCCGTGAATTGGACGACACTTTCTGGGCGCGTATTTTGGATGTCAAAGCCGCCGTGAACGGTGCGTTGGAAAAAGCGCGTAACGACAAACTCATCGGTGCCGGTTTAAGCGCGCAAATTACCCTGTATACCAAGCCTGAGCTTAAAACTTTGCTCAATAAAGTCGCCGATGAGCTGCATTTTATTTTAATTACCTCGGCGGCAAACTTGGCCGATTTCGATGCCGCACAGGGCGTAGAAACCGAGCTGAGCGAATTGCGCGTCGCGGTAGCGGCCAGCTCTCACGAAAAATGCGAACGCTGCTGGCACCAAAATGCCAGTGTCGGCAAAGCGGTAAAACACCCCACTTTGTGTCAGCGCTGCATCGATAACATTGAAGGAGTCGGCGAAATTCGCCGTTTTGCATAATGAGTAAAAAGCGCACCGCGTTAATTTGGGTTTGGCTGGCACTGTTGGTAATAGTGGTGGATTTAATCACCAAAATTTTGGCAGAAAATAATTTAATTTATGCCACGCCAGTGCACATCTTGCCCGTATTTGATTTGACGCTGCTGTACAACAAAGGTGCGGCTTTTAGCTTTTTAGCCAGCCAAGGCGGCTGGCAGCGTTGGTTCTTTACTGTTATTGCGCTGGGCGTCAGCGTGGTGCTGTTGTTGTGGCTTAAACGCCTACCGCGCAGTGCCAAATGGCTGCCTATGGCCATCGCCTTAATTTTAGGTGGCGCACTGGGGAATTTGGTTGATCGTATTGTTTACGGCCATGTGGTGGATTTTTTATCTTTCCACTGGAATGGGGCCTATTTTCCTGCGTTTAACATTGCCGACAGTGCCATCACCTTGGGCGCTATTATGCTGGTTATCGATGCTCTGCTTGAAAGCAAGCGCAAAAAATCCTAGTTGTTATTGAGGTAATTCTTATGTCCGCAAGCATTCAAAAAGGAAGCAAAATTACGCTGCATTTTGCTTTGAAAATGGCCGATGGTCGTGTTGTCGATTCCAATTTTGACGGCGCGCCAGCCAGCTGTGTGGCCGGTGATGACAATATCCCAGAAGGTTTTGCACAATATTTAATAGGCTTAAAAGCAGGCGACCATAAAGAATTTACTGTGCCGCCTGAGAGTGGTTTTAACGTCCATCAAAGTGCCAATCAGCATGTGATGCCACGCTCGGCTTTTCCTGTGGATATGCCCATTGCTCCAGGCTTAGTGGTGTCTTTTGCCGATGCGAAAAAACAAGAAGTGCCAGGCGTGGTAAAAGCCGTAGAAGGCGAGTGGGTGACCATTGATTTTAATCATCCTCTTTCTGGGCAAACGCTGATATTTGAAGTCCAAATTCTTGAGGTTGGCGATGCACATTAAACTGGCTAATCCGCGCGGCTTTTGCGCAGGCGTTGATCGCGCTATTGAAATCGTCAATCGCGCGCTGGAGCTTTTCCCACATCCTATTTATGTGCGCCATGAAGTGGTACATAACAAATATGTGGTCGAGGATTTGCGCGCACGCGGCGCGGTTTTTGTCGATGAACTGGGAGATGTGCCGCGCGGCAGTGTTGTAATATTTTCGGCGCACGGGGTATCGCAAGCGGTGCGCGCTGAAGCGGCCGAGCGCGGCCTGCAAATTTTCGATGCCACTTGCCCCTTGGTCACCAAGGTGCATCTGGAAGTCAGCCGCTACAGCGGCGATGGCAGCGAGTGCGTGTTAATTGGTCACAAAGGCCACCCCGAAGTGGAAGGCACTATGGGGCAATTTAATGCCGAAAATGGCGGCCATATTTATTTGGTGGAAGATGTCAAAGATGTCGAGAATCTCGTCATCGAGCACCCTGAAAAATTGTTTTATGTGACGCAGACCACGCTGTCCATGGATGATGCCGCTGCCGTGATAGATGCGCTTCGTAAAAAATTCCCACAAATCCAGGGGCCGCGCAAAGACGATATTTGCTACGCCACTCAAAATCGCCAAGACGCGGTAAAAAAACTGGCCGCCGATTGCGAATTACTTATTGTGGTAGGCTCTCCCAACAGCTCCAACTCCAACCGCTTGCGCGAAATTGGCGAGCGCATGGGCGCTAGAGCCTATTTGCTTGATCACGCCAATGAAATTCAGCCTGCTTGGCTTAACGGTGTGACCAAGGTCGGCGTGACAGCGGGCGCTTCTGCTCCTGAAATTTTAGTGCGCGATGTCATTCGCCGTTTGATGGAGTTGGGTGGCAACGCGCCTATTGAGCTCGAAGGCATTCCTGAAAACATCGTGTTCTCTTTGCCCAAAGAGCTGAAGCTGACCGACCTTTCTGAATAACCCCGCCCTGCCGTTTTTGCCGATACTCCGCTGCGCCTTTGCCCTGTGCTTGGTCTTTACGCTTTTGGCATTGAAGCCTGCACTCGCGCGGCTACCTTTCGGTACACAATCCGCAGACACGCTGTGAATACATCCTTGTACGCTCTCTGTTGCCATCGATCCCCAGGACGGGGTGAA
>JBDKHD010000147.1:0-15818 GCA_039797885.1 Pseudomonadota bacterium | reverse complement strand
AGGCGCGATGCGCCAAGGCTTCATCGATAAATAAATGACGCGGCGTATGCGCCATAACTTCCAACACTTTTTCATTGGTAATGCCCTGCTCGCGCAATCTTTGAACCATACGGTTGCGGGTGCGCACTGAGGTCATACCAATGCCTTGACGATTCATGGAATCAACCCCAAGGCCGCTTGCAGTGGCACTAAAGCATTGTGACGGGTCATATCCATTTGAATAGGCGACACCGAAACCTTGCCCTGCTCGATGGCGTAAAAATCCGTACCTTCACTGGCATCGGCCACCGCTCCTGCTGCGGAAATCCAATAGCATTCTTTACCGCGAGGGTTGGTGGTGCGCACTGGGTTATCGGAGCATTGGCGATTGCCTAAGCGCGTGACTTCCACACCTTTTAGCTCGTCGTAAGGCAAGTCGGGGACGTTGATATTAATCACACTAAAAGGCGGCAGTTTTAGGTCTTCGAGCTTGGGCAGAAGCTCCAGCAGCACGCGTGCAGCAGTATCGAAGTGTTTGCGCCCACACAGTGAAACAGCAATGGGCGTTAGGGCTAAAAAGCGCCCCTCCATAGCTGCCGCCACCGTACCCGAATAGAGCACGTCATCGCCCAAATTGGCACCGAAGTTGATGCCTGAGATCACGCGCTGACATTCGCCGCGAAAAAAGGCGTTGATGCCCAAATGCACGCAATCGGTGGGCGTGCCATTCAAGCTGATAAAGCCATTTTCAAGCTGCACGGGGTGCAAAGGGCGGTCGAGCGTGAGGGAGTTGGATGCGCCGCTGCGATCACGGTCGGGGGCGACGACATCAAAGCTGTAGCCCGCTTGCTGCAAGGCTTTTGCCAGCACGGCCAGCCCTTGTGCGTGGACGCCATCGTCATTGGACAACATTAACTTCATGCGGGCTCACTTGGCTCACTGGCTTGCAGAATTTCGTTGATTAAAGAGGTGGCATAATAGCCGCTTGGCAGCGAAAAAGTGAGCATTAATTGCACATTTTCGCCCTCGAACCACTGCCAATGAAACTGCTCTGGGCGTGCCACCAAAGCACGGCGCTCTTGCTGCAAACCCGCATGCTCTAAGCCATCGCACAAGGCGACATGCTGTTGTACAACTTCTTGTTCCAATTCCTGCGCACGCTCTTGGGCACTGGAGCGACCGCGACCCCACAAAGGCCCCGTCACTTCGCCATCCACCAGCACGTCACCTGCCACTTGCTGCCCCAAAAGGCCAAGACGAATACGCTGCGCCAGCACCTCATTAAAAATAAAAGAGCGCACCGCCGACAAATACAGGCTTTTCTTAATGGCACTGTTGACGCGAACCTCGCGCGCCAGCATGGCGCGGCCGCTTTCTATGTTGCCACCGTCGTGCCCAAAACGCTGTGCGCCAAAGTAGTTAGGCACGCCCTGCTCGGCAATCTTTTGCAAATTGGCGTCGATGGCGTTGCGCTCGCCCTGCACGTCACGCAGCAGAATTTCAAAACGGTTACCCAGTAAATCGCCACGGCGCAGTTTTTTGCTGTGGCGGCTTTGTTCCAGCACCGTGATTTCGGCATCGTTTAGCCCACGAAAATCGGGCGTTGCGCCCTTGGGCAGATATACACTGAACCATTGCTTGGTGATGGCATGGCGGTCTTTTAGCCCCGCAAAGCCGACATCCTGCTCTTTTACTTTCGCCAAAGCGGCCAGTTTTTGCGCCACCCAAGCGGTGTTTGCACCGTTTTTTTCGATATAAAGCCAGACATGCTCACCCTCACCAGAGGGCAGGCATAAGGGCAGTTCGGTGACTTTAAAGTCGCTGTTGTGGCTTTTTAAGAGTGCGCAAGCCTGCGTATCTGGGTAAGCCTTGGGCCAAATGGGTAGGTTAGTCATGGTATTCATTCAAAAGCACCACGGCCGCTACAGCTATCCCTTCTTTGCGGCCAACAAAACCCAGCTGCTCGGTGGTGGTGGCTTTCACATTCACGTCGTTTAAGCGCACGCCTAAATCGGCGGCAATATTTTCACGCATGGCCAGAATATGCGGTGCCATCTTTGGCGCTTGCGCCATGATGGTGATATCCAAATTGCCAACGCGATAGCCTTTGTTTTTGACCAAATCGTAGGCATGACGCAACAATAAACGACTGTCGATGCCTTTGTAGGCAGGATTGGTATCGGGAAAGTGCTGGCCAATATCACCCAGAGCCGCTGCGCCCAGCAGGGCATCCGTTAGCGCATGCAAAACCACGTCGCCATCGGAATGAGCAATCAAGCCCTGTGTGTGCGGGATGTTTACACCACCTAAGGTAATGGCTGCACCTTCGCCAAAAGCGTGTACGTCAAAGCCGTGTCCTATACGCATACTTGCCTCTACTTAGATTCGATTTAAAAAAAACTCAGCCAGCGCCAAATCCTCTGGTCGAGTAACTTTAATATTGTCGGCGCGGCCTTCGACAAGATTGACAGGCCAGCCTGCAAACTCCATCGCCGAGGCTTCGTCCGTCACCTCAAAACCCTGCGCTAGGGCTTGCTCCAAGGCGTGCTGCAACGCCGCATAGCGAAACACTTGTGGGGTTAAAGCGTGCCACAACCCTTGGCGCTCAACGGTGTGCTCGATTTCACAGCGGCCCGCCTTGGCGCGCTTCATAGTATCGCGCACTGGGCTGGCCAAAATCGCGCCATGCTCGCCCAAGCCTGAGAGCAATTTATCCAGATCACTGTGGCGCAAGCAAGGTCGCGCTACGTCGTGTACCAGCACCCAGTCGTCTGGCTTGGCCAAGCCTGCAAGCGCCCTAAGGCCGTTTAAGACCGAATAACAGCGCTCGCTGCCGCCTGTGGCGCGCACGATGCGCGCATCTTGGGCGAACGAAGATTTAGAAAAATAGGCGTCATCATGAGCTAACACCAGGACAAGCTGAGAAAAAGCAGGGTAAGAAAGGATGCTATTGAGCGTGTGATCCAACAGATAGCGGCCATGCAGAGCTAAATACTGCTTGGGGCATTGCGCCTGCATACGACTGCCCACGCCCGAGGCGGGCAAGACTGGCCAAACCGTCATTTTTTATCCACAAAGAGCACGAAGCTCTCACCCACCTTCACCAATCCCAATTCTTCGCGTGCTTTTTCTTCAAGCAGCTCTGTGCCTTGGCGTAAGGCCAGCACTTCGGCTTTCAACGCGTCATTTTCGGCTTGGTGAACTTGGTTGTCTTGCTCAAGGCTACTGATGTTTTTTTTGAGCGCGTAGCGGGATAAATAGCCGGTGTCGTCAAACCAAATACGATACTGCACCAAAAGCAGCAACAAAGTAGGAAAGAGCCACAACCATTTCTTGAACAACAGCGCACGCGCCCACATAAAACTTATCCTTATTGATAAAAAACGGGCTTTACGCCCGCTTTTTTAGTGCCCGTGACCGCCGCAGCCACCGCAGCAACCACCACCATTACCTTTAGCTTGACCCTTGATTTCGCTTAAGCCTTTATAAGGCGCTTTGCTGCCCAATTGTTCTTCAATGCGCAGCAAGCGGTTGTACTTGGATACGCGGTCAGAGCGGCACAGTGAACCGGTTTTGATCTGGCCTGCGGCCGTGCCTACAGCCAAGTCGGCAATGGTGCTGTCTTCGGTTTCACCAGAACGATGTGAAATCACGGCGGTGTAGCCTGCGGCTTTGGCCATCTTGATGGCATCCAAAGTTTCAGACAAAGAGCCAATTTGGTTGAACTTGATCAGGATGGAGTTACCAATGCCTTGATCAATGCCTTTTTTCAGAATTTGGGTGTTGGTTACGAATAGATCGTCGCCCACCAGTTGCACTTTGCTGCCCAATTTCTTGGTTTGGTACGCCCAACCTGCCCAGTCGGACTCGTCTTGGCCGTCTTCGATAGAAACGATGGGGTATTGTGCGCACAGGTCGGCCAAGTAATCGGAGAACTGTTCAGAGGTGAAAACTTTGCCTTCGCCTTTTAAATCGTACTTGCCGTCTTTGTAGAACTCAGAAGAAGCGCAGTCCAAGGCCAGAGTAACGTTTTTGCCCAGTGCATAACCTGCACCCGCCACGGCTTCTTTGATCGCAGCCAAGGCATCGGCGTTGGATGCAAGGTTGGGCGCAAAGCCACCTTCGTCACCCACGGCGGTGTTCAAGCCTTTGGCGTGCAGTACTTTTTTCAGGTTATGGAAAATCTCTGCACCGCAGCGTAAGGCTTCGGCGAAGTTCGGAGCGCCCACGGGCTGCACCATAAACTCTTGAATATCGACATTATTATCGGCGTGCTCACCACCGTTGATGATGTTCATCATCGGTACAGGCATAGAGTACTGACCTGGGGTGCCGTTGATGTCGGCAATGTGCACATAAAGCTCCACGCCTTTGGCTTTAGCAGCGGCTTTAGCGGCGGCTAAAGACACCGCCAAGATGGCGTTGGCACCGAGTTTGGATTTATTTTCGGTGCCGTCGAGTTCCAGCATTTTGTTGTCCAGCGCGCGCTGGTCGATGGCATTAATACCCAGCAAAGCAGGCTTGATAATGGTATTAACGTTCGCAACGGCTTTTAACACGCCTTTACCCAAATAACGGCTTTTATCGCCATCACGCAGCTCTAGGGCTTCACGGCTGCCTGTCGAGGCTCCGCTTGGCGCACATGCGCTACCAAAAAAACCGCCTTCTAAAATAACATCGGCTTCGATGGTGGGGTTACCGCGAGAATCCAACACTTCGCGAGCTTTAATATCAATAATTTTTGCCATGAGGTTCTCCAACGAAATGGGCATCTATTTTAAATGGTTAAAAATATCTATAGGCACATGGCGCCCAGTGGGCGACGCTACGATTTTATGCGCCTTGGTGCTTAAACGCCGCCTCGATGAAGCTGTAAAACAGGCCGTGGCCTTTGCGCGGTGTCGAGGTAAATTCAGGGTGGAATTGGCAAGCCACAAACCAAGGGTGATCTTGCACTTCCACTGCCTCGACCAGCTCACCATCAACCGAGCGAGCGGTAATTTTCAAGCCCGCTTTTTCCAGCTCGGGTACGAGGTTGTCGTTGACTTCATAACGATGACGATGACGCTCAACGATGCGCTCACGGCCATAGGCTTGGGCGATTCTCGAGCCTTGTTGCAGCAGACATTCTTGTGCGCCCAAACGCATGGTGCCACCAATATCGGCATCGGCGCTGCGCACTTCGGTCTTACCTGAGGCATCCTGCCATTCGGTAATTAGGCCAATAACAGGGTGCTTGGATTCTTGCGTAAATTCGGTGCTGTGTGCGTCGGCCCATCCTAAAACATGACGGGCATATTCGATCACAGCGACCTGCATACCTAGGCAAATACCCAGATACGGAATTTTGTTTTCACGAGCGTACTGCACAGTGCGGATTTTGCCTTCGACGCCACGGCTACCAAAGCCACCTGGGACAAGAATGGCATCGACGGTGGCCAGCACGTCTGTACCTTTGCGCTCGATATCTTCGGCGTCGATATAAAGTGTTTTGATTTTGGCGCGGTGTTTGATGCCCGCGTGCGTGATGGCTTCAATCAAAGATTTGTAAGCATCCAGCAGCTCCATGTACTTGCCCACCATGGCAATGGTGATTTCACGCTCAGGGTTGAGCTTGGCATCGACAACCGCGTCCCACTGCGTTAATTCGGCGGGGGCGCAGTTTAGGCCAAATTTCTCGACAATCAGATCATCCAAGCCTGCTTCGTGCAGCAAGCGCGGAATACGGTAAATGGTGTCCACGTCCCGCAAGGAAATCACCGCGCGCTCTTCCACGTTGGTGAAAAGGGCGATTTTACGAATAGAGGACGTATCGATAGGGTGTTCACTACGACAAATCAAGACATCGGGTTGCAAGCCAATGGTGCGCATCTCTTTAACTGAATGCTGCGTAGGTTTGGTTTTGGTTTCGCCAGCGGTGGCAATGTAGGGCACTAAGGTCAGATGCAAAGACAGCGCGCGCTTGGAACCCAGCTCGACTTTGAGCTGACGCACCGCTTCTAAAAATGGCTGAGATTCGATATCGCCCACTGTACCGCCGATTTCTACCAGCGCCACATCAAAGCCTTCTGCGCCTTCCAGCACGCGGCGTTTGATTTCATCGGTAATATGCGGAATGACCTGCACCGTGCCGCCTAAATAATCGCCACGGCGCTCTTTGGCCAGCACATCGGTGTAAATACGCCCCGTAGTAAAGCTGTTTTTACGCGACAAGGTGGTGTTGATAAAACGCTCGTAGTGGCCGAGGTCGAGGTCGGTTTCTGCACCGTCGTGCGTTACAAAAACTTCACCGTGTTGAAACGGGCTCATGGTGCCAGGATCGACGTTGATGTAGGGGTCGAGCTTGAGCATGGTGACCTTGAGGCCACGCGCTTCGAGGATAGCGGCTAAGGAGGCGGCAGTGATGCCTTTGCCCAAAGAAGATACAACGCCACCCGTAACGAAGATAAATCGTGTCATAAAAAATCCGCACAGAATAAATTGAATAAACGGAAGGCGAAAACCTTCGCTTAGGATGGGTGCGCAGATTATCAGAAAGAGGCGCGCGGGTAAAATCCAAAGCAGCATACAAAAAAAACTGGGGCAAGACTGTTATTTTGGCTACAATCCGCGCGTGATTTTTCGAGGTGTTAGGGATGATACAACGACTGAGTGTGATTGGCTTATTAGCCCTAGGACTGTGCGCTTGCAAGGGCACTTCGTTGTCTGCACCCTTGCCCACCCCCCAAACACCTTCACCCGAAACGCCCACACCTGAAACGCCCGCACCACCACAAGACAACAACAAGCTCCCTGTTACTGCGCCTGAAACGCCCACCCCTAGGCTCAGCTTCAACGCTTACGACAGCTACCCCCTTACCGATAAGCTGTTCATGCTTTGGCAAGGCAGCCTAGGCACTGTGCAATATCGGCTCGACCCCAATGTTACCCTGCCCAGCGGCATTCAGTTCCAACTGCACGGCGATGGCCAGTTTCGTTTTCAAAACATTTTGCCCGAGCGCATCGAAACAGCAATCAGCCTTCCTATTGAAGCCTACCTAGGCAACGAAACTCAACGCGCCCTGCTTCAGGTGCAACTGCGCAGCGACCCGCTCTTTTTTGAGCAGTGGCATCTTAATAACACAGGGCAAAAAGCCTTTGCAGGCTCACCTGCAAGCCCAGGCTTTGATCTCAATATCCAGCAGCTGCACTACCAAGGCTTTCAAGGCCAAGAGGTGAAGGTTGCAGTGGTGGATTCGGGGCTGGAAATTGCCCACGACGATTTAAAAAACAACCTGCTGCCCAATCGCTCTTGGAGCTTTGTGAGTCAAAATACCGATCCCAGCGCAGGCAGTGATCATGGCACTGCCGTGGCGGGCATCATCGCCGCCGAAGCCTTCAACCAAATCGGTGGTCGAGGCGTCGCCCCTAGCGCCAAACTTTTAGGGTTTGATTGGACGCAAACCCAGGATACCCAAGGCTGGGTGCGCACCCACGGTGGCGATTTAACCCAAGACGTGCTGGTCATCAACGAAAGCTTTGGTTACGCACCTGCCGCCCCCGAAGACTTCACCTCCAGCTGGATACAAGCGCAAGAAGCGCATTTGGCGCAGGTCACACAAACGAACAACCAAGGCCGTGGCATATTGCTGGTAAAAGCCGCAGGCAACAGTTTTAAAACCATCGAATACAGCCCTGCAAACTCGTCGATTTACTCCAACATCACCGCCATTGCCAGCTTCGCCTCAATAAATGCCAGCGAACCACAGCTCAGTGCTCAGGTCGCCAGCAGCGATGCCGATTCCAGCAGCTTTTATCATACGGTGGTTTCCGCTCTAAGCAGCCGCGACAGCAAAAGCAGTAGCAGTATTGCGCCCCTGGCTTCGTATTCCAGCATTGGTGCGTCGGTATGGGTGTCGGCCTTTGGTGGTGAATACGGCATTCTGACTGGTCTGCCTGCCGTGCTCACCACCGACCTAATGGGCTGCGACCGTGGCTATGCGCGCATGGATGGCAGCAACTACAGCTTTGATCAAAATTTTGGCATAGATGTCAAAGACAAAAACAAAGACTGCAAATACAGCTCGCGCTTTAATGGCACTTCGGCCGCCACTCCTATGGTTTCAGGTGTTGCTGCTCTGATTTTTGCCGCCAACCCCAAGCTTAGCTACCGCGATGTACGCCATATCTTGGCAGCTACTGCCAAAAAAATAGACCCCGATTTTGTGGCCATTAAAACCAAACAAAATTACGAAGCCACACCTGCTTGGACTAGCAATGCCGCAGGTTTTCATTTTCATAATTGGTACGGTTTTGGTTTGGTCGATGCCAGCGCCGCAGTGAGCATGGCCACAGCTCAAAACTACCGTCTTTTGCCTGCATTAAAAGTATCGAATTTTATTCCCGCCACCGACAACAGCGCCGCCGTGCTGCCCGATAATGGCAATGATTCTGTTAGCAAAGAAATCGTTTACCCAAGCCCTCTGATTGTCGAAGCGGTGCAGGTAAAAGTGAGCATCGATCACAACCGCGACAGCGATATTGGCATAGAAATTATTTCGCCCTCAGGCACGCGCTCGGTGGTGTTGCAGCCGCAAAGTTTATTGGTAGAAGACATCACGGGAGACACCAATAGCAATTTTAATAACAGCGTTTTTTTAACCAACGCTTTTTATGGCGAAAACGCACAAGGAAATTGGACAGTAAAAATTACCGACACCAATTCAGGGGCTTTTAATTTTTACATCTGCACCAAAGCAAATCGCTGCATAACCGAGGGAATGGATTTAGTGACTTTTAATAACATTCCATCCAGCAACAATAAAGTCAGCCAAGTTGAGCTGCGTTTTTACGGCCACTAGGAGCAACAATAATGGTACGTTTTATTATTATTTTTTCGGCATTTTTTTCGATGGCAAGCTTTTCTCAAAATGAAATTTTAATTCGCAGCAATGGCAAAAATTACTCGCCTGTTTTATTAAATCACCAGGCGCAAAGTGCAACCGCGCAAAGCCGTCCTATCGCGGCGCTCTATTCTGGGCAAATCATGCAGGCACAAAATACTCAACAGCGCGGCGTGTTAACGGGCAGTATTTTAATAAAAACTCAAAACCAACAAGCACTGATGAATTACCCCAACGCCAACAGCCTCAAAATGGGCGAGGCTTTTGTGCTGCTCACCTTCCCGCCCGACACCAATTTACTGGCCGCCTTGACTGAGCTTCAGGCTTTGCATGAGGTGCAAGAGGCTGAGCTTGAAGTGAACTTAAAGCAGCGTAAAACGCAGTAACGCCCAACGCCCAACGCCCAACGCCCAACGCCCAACGCCCAACGCCCAACGAATCTAAGCTGGCTGCCAGTGTCGCACCACGGGCTTTTTCTCCTCGGCCATGGGCACGGCTTCTAAACCCAAACGCGCAAATAGTGAGCGATCGCGGGAGGTGCTGGGATTTTCAGTGGTGAGCAGCTTGTCGCCGTAAAAGATGGAATTTGCCCCCGCCAAAAAGCACAGCGCTTGCAGCTCGTCGCTCATTTCTTGCCTGCCCGCCGACAAACGCACCCAAGTTTTGGGCATTAAAATGCGCGCACAAGCAAGGGTGCGCACCAGTTCAAAACCATCCAGCTCTTCGACCTGTGCCAAAGGCGTGCCTGCGATTTTCACCAGTTTATTGATGGGAACAGAATCGGGGTGTGCGGGCAAATTGGCCAGCTGCTGCAACAGGCTAATGCGGTCGGCGCGGCTTTCGCCCATGCCCACTATGCCGCCTGCACAAACCTTAAGACCCGCATCGCGCACATGCGCCAAGGTTTGCAAGCGCTCGCCAAAAGTGCGCGTAGTGATGATGTCCCCGTAATACTCTGGCGAGGTGTCGAGGTTGTGGTTGTAATAATCCAGCCCCGCCTGCGCCAACTCCTGCGCTTGCTGCTCGCTGAGCATACCCAACGTCATGCAGGTTTCTAAGCCGAGAGCTTTCACCTCCTGCACCATGCTCAGCACATAGGGCATGTCTTTTTTATGCGGGCTGCGCCACGCTGCACCCATGCAAAATCGGCTTGCGCCTGCGGCTTTGGCGGCTTTGGCCTGCTCAACCACCTTGGCCACCTCAACCAGCTTTTCGCGCTCTAGGGCGGTGGCATTGTGAATGGACTGCGAGCAGTATTTGCAATCCTCTGGGCAGGCGCCCGTTTTAATCGACAGCAAGGTCGATACCTGAATTTGATTGGGGTTGAAATACGCGCGATGCACGGTGGCGGCGCGAAAGATAAGCTCATTAAATGGCAAAGCCCAAAGCGCAGCGATTTCATCCTTGCGCCAATCTCGTCTTAACTCGCTCATACTCCACCTTTTGCGCCTGTGAAAAAGCGCCCAGTGTAGACAGCATTGCGCCCACACCCAGTGCCGCTCTCGCGCGGAGTTTGCCGATGCCGTTTTTATGAACAGTTGTAAAAATAGTGCCCGTGCGCAGCTAAGATAAAAGGCGCGGTGGGGGAAGGGCGGCCACTGGCCGCCCGATACGCTTTGCTTAAAGCGCGTAGTACATTTCGTACTCAAGCGGATGGGTCGTTTGCTCAATACGATGCACGTCGCTCATCTTCATCTTGATGTAGGCATCGATAAAGTCTTGGGTGAACACGCCGCCTTCGAGCAAGAAGGCGTGGTTGTCTTGCAGATTTTGCAGCGCTTCACGCAAGCTGCCACAAACCTGAGGAATGGCCTTGGCTTCTTCAGGAGGCAGATCGTACAAGTCTTTGTCGGCGGCATCGCCTGGATGAATTTTGTTCTTCACGCCATCTAGGCCTGCCATCAGTAAGGCCGAAAACGCCAAGTAGGGATTGGCCGTTGGATCGGGGAACCGCGCTTCAACACGCTTGCCTTTTGGGGAAACCACATAAGGAATACGAATAGAGGCACTGCGGTTGCGGGCAGAATAAGCCAGCATCACGGGCGCTTCAAAGAAAGGCACAAGGCGCTTGTAGGAGTTAGTGCTGGGGTTGGTGAAGGCGTTCAAGGCTTTAGCGTGCTTGATGATACCGCCAATAAAATACAGCGCGGTATCCGAAAGCCCTGCGTAGCCGTCACCTGCGAATTGATTAACGCCGTTTTTCCAGTAAGAAATATGCACGTGCATGCCAGAGCCGTTATCACCAATGATGGGCTTGGGCATAAAGGTCACGGTTTTTCCGTAAGCGTGGGCGACGTTGTGCACAACGTATTTCAGCATTTGCACTTCGTCGGCTTTTTTCACCAGTGTATTAAAGCGCACGCCGATTTCGTTCTGGCCGGCGGTGGCCACTTCATGGTGGTGCACCTCCACTTCCAAGCCCAAGGCTTCAAGGGTATTACACATAGTGGTACGAATATCGTGGTGGCTGTCGGCAGGAGGCACAGGCAGGTAGCCGCCTTTGACGCCAGGGCGGAAGCCGTTGTTGCCGCCTTCGTATTCTTTGGCACTGTTCCAAGCGGCTTCGCTGGAATCCACTTTGCAGAAAGAACCCGACATATCCGCGCCCCAACGCACGTCGTCGAACATAAAGAACTCAGGCTCTGGGCCAAAAAACGCGGTATCACCCAAGCCTGTGGTCTTTAAATAGGCTTCTGCGCGCTGCGCCACAGAACGTGGGTCGCGCTCGTAGCCTTGCATGGTCGCAGGCTCGATCACGTTGCAGCGCAGCACTACTGTGCTGTCTTGCATAAAAGGGTCGAGAAAGGGCGTGTTGTCATCGGGCATTAAAATCATGTCTGAGGCTTCGACACCTTTCCAACCAGAAAAAGAGGAGCCATCGAACATCTGCCCATTTTCGAAGAAATCCTCATCAACGGTCTTAGCAGGAATAGTGATGTGGTGTTCTTTACCCTTGATATCGGTAAAGCGTAAATCCACCCATTTCACATTGTGCTCTTTGATTAATTTGAGCGTGTTAGATGACATCGAGATTCTCCGGTGCAGGGAAGGCAAGTTTTGAATAGATTTGGCGAAGGAAACTCGGCTCAAACCAAAGCTTTGACAAGGTCAAGCCAAGCATCCTGAAATAAAAAATGCACCCTTATGGTGCGTGCGGGCATTATAACGAGTCTTTATTTAATAGCTACGCGCAATGCTGAAAAAATAATCAAATTTCACTCACTGCCTAAAAGCTTTTCTGTTAGAATCTGCGCCCTTTATTTTGCATCACTCCCCAACCTTCAAGGCACTCCCGTGATCGAGAAACTACGCAATATCGCCATCATCGCCCACGTTGACCATGGCAAAACCACGCTGGTCGATAAACTCTTGCAACAATCTGGCACTCTCGATCGTCGCGAACAAAGCGGCGAGCGCGTGATGGATTCCAACGACCAAGAAAAAGAACGCGGCATCACCATTCTGGCTAAAAACACCGCCATCAACTGGAACGGCTACCACATCAACATCGTTGACACCCCCGGGCACGCCGACTTCGGCGGCGAGGTAGAGCGCGTGATGTCGATGGTTGACTGCGTGTGCTTGCTGGTTGACGCCCAAGACGGCCCCATGCCCCAAACTCGCTTCGTTACCCAAAAAGCGTTTGAACGCGGCCTGCGCCCTATCGTGGTTATCAACAAAGTTGACCGCCCCAGCGCGCGCCCAGACTGGGTTTTGGACGAAGTATTCGACCTCTTTGACCGCCTTGGTGCAACCGAAGAACAGCTCGATTTTCCCGTCATTTACGCCTCAGGCTTAAACGGCAAAGCAGGCTTAGAGCCCGATGCCCTAGCCGATGACATGACACCCTTGTTTGAAATGATCATCAAGCACGTCCCCGTCCCTGCGGTAAACCGCGATGGCCCGCTGCAAATGCAAATTTCCGCATTGGATTACGACAGCTACGTTGGCGTTATCGGTGTAGGTCGTATTACCCGTGGTAAAGTCAAGCCTGGTATGGACGTACAGGTTGTAGGCGTCGATGGCAACGTGCGTAAAGCGCGTATTTTGGAAGTCAAAGGCTTCCACGGCTTACAAAAAGAAGTGGTGGCCGAAGCCGAAGCGGGCGACATCGTCTGTATTTCAGGTATCGACAAGCTCAATATCTCCGACACCGTGTGCGCCTACGGCCACGCTGAAGCGCTGCCACCTTTAAAAGTGGACGAGCCAACCGTCAGCATGACCTTCCAAGTGAACGACTCGCCCTTTGCTGGCAAAGAAGGCAAGTACGTTACCAGCCGCAACATCAAAGAACGTTTAGAGCGTGAGCTGATTCACAACGTCGCCCTGCGCGTCGAAGACGGCGACAGCCCAGAGAAGTTCAAAGTATCAGGCCGTGGCGAGTTGCACTTGTCCGTTCTTATCGAATCCATGCGCCGCGAAGGCTTCGAGCTGGCCATTTCCAAGCCACAGGTCGTGGTAAAAGAAATCGACGGCGTGCTGCAAGAGCCCTACGAACAAGTGGTTATCGACGTTGAAGAAGAACACCAAGGTTCGATCATGGAGGAAATGGGCAACCGCCGTGCTGAAATGACCAACATGATGCCCGACGGCAAAGGCCGTGTGCGTTTGGAGTTTATGGCTCCTGCGCGTGGCTTGATCGGTTTCCGTGGCTTGTTCCTCACTCTGACCTCAGGCACTGGCATTTTGACCAACGTCTTCGACCATTACGGCCCATTGCAAGCCAGCCTTGGCTCAACCCGCAAAAACGGCGTACTGGTGTCTATGGTTGATGGTAAAGCCTTGGGTTATGCCCTGTTTACTCTGCAAGAGCGTGGCCGCTTGTTCATTGGCCCACAAACTGAAGTGTACGAAGGCATGATCGTCGGTTTGCACAGCCGTGATAACGACCTAGTGGTTAACCCCACCAAGGCCAAGCAGCTGACCAACATCCGCGCATCAGGCACAGACGAAGCCATCGTTCTGACCCCGCCCGTGCGCCATACCTTGGAACAAGCACTGGAGTTCATCGAAGACGACGAACTGGTGGAAGTGACTCCTGTAAGCATCCGTCTGCGTAAGAAACACCTCACCGAAGTGGATCGCAAACGCGCCAACAAAAAAGCCTAAGTCTTTCGACCTAGGCTTTGTAACCGCAAACTGAGCTTTCTAAGCTTGGTTTGCGGCCCTCTTTTCTTTTCTATTTCTGAACAAGCCTAAAACCGCTACTCGTCGTCTTGGTGGCTGATAAGTGCTTCAGGTGGCTTGGGTAATAAGTGCCCCAGTTTGCTGGCTTTAGTATTGAGATAACCGTCGTTATAGGGATTACGCCCTACCTGCAAAGGCACGCGCTCGACCACGTTCACGCCCGCATCGGTGAGTGCTTTCACTTTTTTGGGGTTATTGGTCATCAGCTTGACGCTATGAATACTCAAATGATCGAGCATCGGGCGGCACATGGTGTATTTGCGTAAGTCGGGGGCAAAACCTAGGCGCTCGTTGGCCTCGACCGTATCGGCACCCAGGTCTTGCAAATGATAAGCACGAATTTTGTTTAACAGGCCTATGCCACGGCCTTCTTGGCGCAAGTACAGCACCACGCCGCAGCCAGCCTCGGCGACCGCTTTAAGCGCAGCCTCAAGCTGAAAGCCACAATCGCAGCGCAAGCTAAAAAGCGCGTCGCCCGTCAGACACTCCGAATGCACACGCATAAGCACGGCTTTTTCTGGGCTAAATTCCCCCATACTCAATGCAATGTGTTCTTGTCCTGTTTCCGTCTCTTCAAAGCCATGCATGGCAAACACGCCAAAAGGTGTGGGAAGTTTGGCAGTGGCAATATGAATAACGCTCAACGAAACAGCTCCTGAAAAATCAAGGTGCGCATTCTAACAGCCTTGCCCTGTGCTGACCATCCAAGCCATGCGTGCTAGGCTGCGCTTTTCCCTGTGGAGATATGCAAATGATTCATGCTTATGCTGCTTTTGAACAAGGAGGCGAGCTGCGCCCCTACACTTACGAACCTGCGCCCTTAGCCGCGAACGAAGTCGAGATAGCCGTGGAATACTGCGGCCTGTGCCACAGCGACTTGAGCATGCTCAACAACGAATGGCGCAGCACCGCTTACCCTTTTGTGCCAGGGCATGAAGTGGCAGGACGCATTGCTGCACTGGGGGCGGCGGTGACTCATTTTAAAGTTGGAGAGCGCGTAGGCTTGGGCTGGCACAGCGCCTATTGCAACCACTGTCACAGCTGTTTAAGCGGTGACCACAACCTCTGCGACGACGCCCAAGGCACCATAGTGCAGCGTCATGGCGGCTTTGCCGATAAAGTCCGCGCTCAGGCCAGCGCCGTGGTAAAGCTTCCCTCGAGCCTGCCCATGCACCTAGCAGGCCCACTGTTTTGCGGCGGCATCACCGTGTTCAACCCCATCATGCAATACGGCGTCAAACCCACCGACAAAGTGGCGGTGGTGGGCATTGGCGGTTTGGGGCATCTGGCGTTGCAATTTTTAAATAAATGGGGCTGCGAAGTAACGGCCTTTACCTCCACCGCCGCCAAGCGCGACGAAGCATTAGCGTTAGGCGCGCAACGTACGCTCGACTCCAACGATAAAGACGCGATGAAAGCGCACGCGGGTTATTTCGATTTTATTTTGGTGACAGTCAATGTGAACTTAGATTGGCGCAGCTATGTGAAAATGCTGTCCAAGCGCGGGCGGCTGCATTTTGTTGGGGTGATTGTAGAGCCTATTAGCCTGAGTGTTTCGGCCTTGATGGACGCCCAGCGCTCGGTGTCTTCATCCCCTGTGGGTAGCCCAGCCATGCTCGCCACTATGTTGGATTTTGCCGCGCGCCATCGCATTTACCCGCAAGTGGAGGAATATCCTTTGGCGCAGGTAAACGAGGCCATCGCGCACCTAGCCGAGGGCAAGGCGCGCTATCGCGTGGTGCTTAAGATTAACGGATAAGCCAGTTTGCT
>JBDKHD010000146.1:0-2908 GCA_039797885.1 Pseudomonadota bacterium | reverse complement strand
ACCGATATTTTCGAGCGCATTCGCAGCTCGTATGTTGAAGAAGTGGACGACAAAACCCTGTTTGAATACGCCATTAACGGCATGCTCAGCTCACTCGACCCGCATTCAGCCTACTTAAAAGGCGAAGACTTCGCCGACCTACAAGAAAACACCACAGGCAAGTTTGGCGGCCTTGGGCTGGAAGTCAGCGCCGAGGACGGCTTTATTTTGGTGGTCTCACCCATCGATGATACCCCAGCCCAAAAAGCCGGCATTCAAGCAGGCGACTTGATCGTCAGCATCAACGGCGAAAGCCTTGTAGGGCAAAGCCTTAATGACGCCGTCGAAAAAATGCGCGGCGCAGTTGGCTCCTCCATTAAATTGGGCATTCGCCGCAAAAACGAAAAGGAATTGCTGAGCTTCACCTTGGTGCGCGCTGAAATTAAGGTCGCCAGCGTGCGCACCGAAATGTTGGAGAACCGCATTGGCTATGTCCGTATCACCCAGTTCCAAGAAAATACGGGCACAGATCTTGCCGATGCCATCGAAAACTGGAAAAGCAAAGGCCCGATCAATGGCCTAGTGCTGGATCTGCGCAACAACCCAGGCGGGGTGCTGGATGCCGCTGTCGCCGTGGTCGATAATTTTATTGATAACGGCCTTATCGTCTACACCGAAGGCCGCACACCCGAGTCGCGCGTAAGCTACAGCGCCACCCGCCACACCCCCGCTGCCGACATTCCCACTGTGCTTTTAATTAACGGCGGCTCGGCTTCGGCCTCGGAAATCGTTGCAGGTGCACTGCAAGACCACCAGCGCGCCATCGTTGTCGGCACGCAGTCCTTTGGTAAAGGCTCGGTGCAAAGCGTGCTGCCTTTAAGCGAAAACAGTGCCGTGAAATTCACAACCGCGCGTTATTTCACCCCCAATGGCCGCTCCATTCAGGCGCAGGGCATCAAGCCTGATATCTGGGTAGAGCAAAGCGAAGTGACACCCTTTGAACAAAAAAGCCTAACCGAAGCCAATCTGCCTGGGCATTTAAGCAATCCCACCGACAAAACCCCAGCAGCGAAAAAAGCCGCCAACGCCGAAAACAAGCTCAAGGCACGCACCAATGAGCTGCTTAAAAAAGACTTTCAGCTGTACGAAGCCTTTACCCTGCTGCGTGGCTTACAGATCTTAAGCCCAAAAAAGGAGAGCTAAGTGCATCGCTTGTGCCTGCTGCTTTTGGCCTTGGCTGTCAACACGCAAGCCGCCGAACTGCTGCTCATACTGGATGACATTGGCAACAATAAAAGCCTTGGTGAGCGCGCCTTGGCTTTGCCCGCGCCAATCAACTTGGCGTTTTTGCCGCACACGCCAGAGGCGCAAACCTTAGCCGAACAAGCCTTTAAACTGGGGCATGGCATCATGCTGCACGCCCCGATGGAAAGCGCGCACAACAACAGACTCGGACCAGGTGGCCTGCACCCCGACATGAGTGAACAAGCCTTTAAAACCAGCCTCTCCCAAAGCCTGGCCGCGATTCCTCATGTGCAAGGGGTCAATAACCACATGGGCAGCTTCCTCACCACACAAACTCAGCCGATGCGCTGGGTGATGGAGGTCCTGCAACAAAATGGCTTGTTTTTTGTCGATAGCCTGACCGCCGCTCGCAGCGTAGGCTACAAAGAAGCGCAGCGCGCGGGTATTCCTAGCCTGCGCCGCGATGTGTTTTTGGATAACGATGTCAGCGAAAAAGCCCTGCTGACGCAGTACAATGAAGCCCTACTCAAAGCCCAACAGCGTGGTTATGCGGTGTTAATCGGCCACCCCTACCCCAATACCTTGGACTTCTTAGCCCAACACTTGCCCAAGCTGCCTGAACAAGGCATAAAACTCAGCCGCGTGGATAGTTTTCTAAACGCACGTCTGTGGCAAGACTTTAGCCGCGACCACGCCAAGGCGAGTCGCTACGAACTGCAATAACCATTAGGAACACCATGAAACGCCTTATCCTGCAACCCTTAGTCAAAGGCTCGATCGTTGTTTTGCCCTTGGTGGTCACAGCTTGGTTGCTGTGGTCGGCACTGGCTTGGCTCAATACCATGGGAGCCGAGCTGCTTACGCTCTTACATATTCCCAGCTTTTTTCCAGGCTTTGGCATGCTGATCATTATTTCAGTGCTGCTGACCATTGGCCTGCTGTTCCAATTCAACCCCGTCAGCTGGATGTATCAGTATTTTGAAGACATGTTGATGCGCTTTCCGTTGGTCAAAACCCTGTACGGCGCGGTCAAAGACTTCACCAAAATGCTCGACACCCAAGGCCAGCAAAAACACCCCGTGGTGCTGCTGGATATTACGGGCATGGGGCAAATTGTCGGCTTTGTCACCGCCACACAACTGCCCAAACCCGTCAAAGACAGCCAAAACAGCGAGGACGAGCTGGTCGCTGTGTATTTACCCATGAGCTACATGGTGGGCGGCTATACACTTTTTATTCCGCGCTCACGCTTAACGCCTGTTAATTGGTCCTTTGAAGATGCCATGCGTTTTGCCCTGACCGCAGGCGTATCACAAAGCCAAGCGCGGGAGCGCATGGGCATGAATCTGAGCAAAGAAAAGCTCAGTGAAATATTCAGTAAAAAAGAGTGAATCCCTTATAATTGAGCCACCACTCTACGAAAAGATGCTGCCATGACCCATTTTGAGTACAGCGTACAAGAGATACAGCGTTTTATTCCCTTCGATGAGCTATCTGCCGAAGCCATCGTCGAGCTGTGGCCGCATTTTCGTTTTTACCGCAGCGGCCCCAAGCAAATACTGTTTAAGCGCGGCGAAAAAGACGACGAATGCCATTTTCTAATTCGTGGCCGCGTGGACCTAGCCGATGCGCAATTCCGCATTACATCCGTTCAAGGCGATGACGACGACAATTTCTTGCCTTT
>JBDKHD010000145.1:0-5206 GCA_039797885.1 Pseudomonadota bacterium | reverse complement strand
ATGCCTGCTGATACCCCCATCGCTTTGGTGGAAAAAGGCACACTTCCAGGGCAAAAAGTACACGTAAAAACACTAAAAACCATGCCCGACTATGTGGCAAGCCATGCTATAAGCGCTCCGACTTTAACCATAGTGGGGTCGGTGGTGTCTTTATACGATCGGTTAAAATGGCGCTAACTGCACAAAAGTTTTTGAATACTGGCCGATAAACCCCACAAGTCTTAAAAATCGTCTACGCTTGACGTATTGCAGCTCTAAAGGTGGCCTATGTATTTTCTTAGCTCATTAAGCATTAAAACTAAAATTCTCTCCCTAACCATTATTGCGGTGATTGGTTTTGTAATCAGCTTGCTGATTAACTTCAATTTCAATACCGCCAACGCTGAACGGCTGCACAGCATTCAGCAAGTCTTCTTTCCTACGGTGCAAGAGTCCAAAGCCAATATCGTGCGTTTGTTGCGCATCGAAGAGCTGCTCTCTACGGCGGTCAGTACGGGCGAGATGGACTTTGTAAAAAATGCCGATAAACAGCGCCAAGACATCGACAAAGGCTTGCAGCAACTGAAAGCCTTCTGGCCTGAACGCAGCAGCGAAATTAGCCTTATTCAAGTGGATTTCTCTACCTATTTTGAAATGGCGAGAGAAGTCTCTGTCAGCATGGTTGAAGGCACAGCAGACATGGCGCTGGTTGAACATAAAATCAATCAGATGAACATGGCACTGGAAAAAGCCAAAAAAGGCATGGAGGCCTACAGCCAATCCAGCCTTGATGCCTTTAATGACACAGTCACCAAATCCAATGAGGCCGCGAAAGAAGGCCAATCGTTAATACTGATCGTGGCGGTGATTATTCTTGCGGTGATGATCGGCGCTTCTGTGGCCGTGGGCAGCTTAATTAACAGCTCGTTAATGAGCTTATTAAAATCGCTCAAAGGCATTGCTTCAGGTGACGGTGATCTTACTCAACGTATTGCCAAACTTTCGGACGATGAGATTGGCCAAGTGGTGGATTCCTTTAACCAGTTTATTGAAAAGCTGCATCACAATATCAGCGAGCTGGTGCACAACTCCGCACCGCTTTCTGCGGTTGCCCAGGATATGCGCAGTATGACAGCCAGCAGCAGTCATGTGGCCGAAGAACAAAACACGGCAACGGAAAAAGTGTCGCGCGTGGTGGACGACATGGTCATTAGTATGAGAGATGTGTCTTCTCATGCCGAAAGCGCCGCCAGTGCCGCCCAAAGTGCCGATGGCGTGGCCAAAGACGGCAGTAAAATCGTGGCGGAAACAGTAAAAAGTATTAATTCTTTGGCGCAAGAAGTGGAAACCGCCAGCGAGGTTATCCGCAAATTAGAAGCCGATACCAAGGACGTTGGCAGTATTTTGGACGTAATTCGTGGTATTGCCGAGCAAACCAACCTACTTGCCTTAAACGCTGCCATTGAAGCAGCACGAGCGGGGGAACAGGGCAGAGGCTTTGCGGTTGTGGCCGATGAAGTACGCACTTTGGCTTCGCGTACCCAGGAGTCCACCAAGGAAATTCAAACCGTTATCGAGCAGCTGCAACAAGCCGCACGTTCGGCGGTAAAAGTAATGGACGACAGCAAAGACAAAGCCAGCAAAAGCGTGGCACAGGCAGCCAAAACCGGAGACAGCTTGACGCAAATTACCACGCAAGTGGAGTCCATCAAGCACATGAACTCGCAAATCGCTTCGGCCACCAACCAGCAAGAGCAAGCCGCCAACAGCATCAAAGATAACGTGCTAGGCATTAAATCCACTGCAGAAGAGACGATGGCTAGTATTTATAAGGTCGATGCCGCGAGTAAAACGCTCAATGATATTGCTCAAACTCTGCGCAAGGTCACGGGGCAATTTCGCGTTTAGAGGCAATTTTCTGGGCGTGGCAAGCCTGCAATTTTAGCGGCTAACTTTGCAGGGCTTTGTGGAAAGAGTTGCAACAAATACAGGCTGGTGGCTTTTTCGGCTCCCAGCCTTTCTTTTAAGTAACGCGTTAGTGGTCGCATGGCTGGCGAGAGCTGAAATTCTGTATAAAAATCACGCAGAGCATAGATCACTTCAAAATGCGCGTTGCTTAGCGCAATGCCTTCACTTTGCGCCAGCTGTTGTGCAACCTGCTCGTTCCAAGCATTTAAATCCTGTAAAAAACCGTCTTTATCCAGCGCTAGTGTGGTCATAGCCAGCTCAACGTATTTTTTGCGTTTAAGGTCAACTCAACCCATTTAGTGTCGTCAATTCGCTGAATGCGTGCATAAGTTTGCGTTAGTCCGCGTTCGATAAGCTCTTTGTCGCGCACATAAATTTCGTGCCAAGCCGCGATGGTGGTCATGCTGTAAAGCGCATCGCCTAACAATAGAATCTTGTCGCAGACCTGTACTTGCGCTTGCAGCTCTTGTGTTAAAAAGGCTTGAGGCGAAAAAACCAAGTGTAAGGTCATGGCAGCTCCTAAAAACTAAAGCAGTGCTTGGCTTGCTGGATTTTATTGGCAATCTCAGCGGACGTCAGCCAGTGCAGGCTTTGAGGTGCCATAAGCGACAATGCCGATAAAAGTGGCGCGTCGTCTTGGTTGGCAAAGAGGGCAATGTCGTACAGAGCGAAGGCCGCTAAAACTTTATTGGCAGATTTTCCGCCTGCTTTGCGTGCTTGCTGCTCAAGCAGCCAAAATAACCCCTCTCTTTGCAATATCACTTGCACAGGCTCATCAAAGGCCGCCAAGGCCAAGGCCAGCTCAGCGGCTTCTAGGTCTTGGCTTGGGGCGCTGCGTAGCAGCACAAAAATGCCATCAGAATTGCACGACACGATCGCTCTCCTTGCAGGCACTGGCCAGCGCACCTAAACCGCTTAACACAAAACCTTCTACCAAGGTCGCACTGGGCAGGGTGTAGCGCGCTTGCTCTTTTGCATCGACAATACCGCGCCTTAGGGCGTTGGCAATACAGAGTTCCAAAGGAAACGCATGCAGACGGGCAAGCTCAAGCCACTGTGCCGCGAGGGATTTTTGCCCCTGAATAGGCGTTTGACCGTTAAGGCCCACATAAACGGCATCTTGATAGAAAAACACGCGCTCGATTTGATGCCCTGCATTAAGTACCGCCTGAGCGAAATCCAAGGCTTGTAAATGGGCGCAGCTACCAAGAGGGGATTGTGTGACCAGCAGAGTAAAGGATGCCATAGGCGCCTCCTGCCAAATTGCACCAATAAAAAAGCCCTGACGGATCAGGGCTTTAGAATGTGGCGGAGGGATAGAGATTCGAACTCTAGAACGGGTTCAACCGTCGCCGGTTTTCAAGACCGGTGCTTTCAACCACTCAGCCATCCCTCCAATGGGCGCGTATGATACTTGAGCTTTTATTGGCGTCAAGAACTTTTTATAAATCAATGCGCTAGAAAGGAAATTACAGGCTTAAAGCTTTATTTAGTAGCCACAAAGCGCTCAAACTTAGAACGCTGATCGCCAGCCATTCCAAAATAAACACCAGTCGCAGCCAAGGGGTGGAGATTTGGACTTCGGAGTTTTCGTCGTTCAAGCGCTTTAGCATGCGAGCTTTTCCAAAACAGCAAGGAGTGGCGCTAGCATGCCAAAAATCGTGCCTGGGAAGTGTTGTGATTCTGTTGTAGAAAGGTGAAAAGCTGTATGTAAAACAACGCTATTGCTTAGTTTTTAAGCATTTGCGCGATAAATTCGCTCACGCTGCGCCCTAGCGCATTGAGGTTGTAGCCGCCTTCTAAAATAGCGAGCCAAGGCAGCTGGTGTTTAAGCGCGTAGGTTTGGATTTTTTTGCCGATCCAGCGGTAATCGTCGTCCACCAAGCACAGTTCAGCCATCGGGTCGTCGCGATGGGCATCAAAGCCTGCGGACACCAAAATAAGCTCGGGAGCGAAACTTTCTAGGGCGGGAAGCCATAGGCTGCGTACGCCTTGGCGAAATTCATCGCTGCCTGCGCCTGCACTTAAATACAGGTTTATCAGATTGTTGTAGCGGCTTTCTTCGTAGTGACTGTAAGGATAAAACGGATGTTGAAAGCTGGAGCAAATCAAAAAGCGCGCGTCGTTTTTCAAAATATCGACCGTGCCGTTACATTGGTGGGCATCGAAATCCACAATAGCGATGCGCTGCAAATGGTGTTTGTCGGCGGCGCGCAACGCGGTGATGGCGATGTTGTTAAAAAAGCAAAAGCCTTTGCTCACTCGGTGTTCGGCATGATGGCCAGGAGGGCGCACGGCGGCAAAAGCATTGCTGAACTCTTGGCGCATCAGGTTGTCTAGCGCCTGGGTGCAGCAGCCTACGGAATAAAAAGCGGCCTCTAGGCTGCCAGGCGCCATGGGTGTGTCGTCATCGACGTAGATGTGCCCTTGCTCGGGCTGGATGAGTTTGAGCTGCTCGACATAGCCTGGGCTGTGCGCTCGTAGAATGTCGCTTTGCTCACCTCTTTGACCTTCAATATGAATAAGTTTTGGCCACAGCCCACGGTTTTGCAGCTCTTGTTCAATAGCAAGGATACGCAGCGGGTGTTCGGGATGGTCTGAACCCGTGATGTGTTCAAAATGCTGCTGGAAGGAATAGTAAGCAGTGGTCATAATCCCGTCATGCTTTTGTCATAATTTGCGCTAGTGTATATGGCTTGCTTTGGCGCGCCAACTGAACTTAAGGATCATCACATGGGTACGCGTTCCCTCGAATTGTTCTTTGCCCCCAAATCCATTGCGGTGATCGGAGCTTCGGAAAAGCGTGACAGTTTGGGCGGTGTGGTCATTCGTAATTTGATTGCAGCGAACTTCGCGGGTCGTATTATTCCCATCAATGCGCGCGGCTATGAAGAAGTTTATGGAATTCCTGCGTTAAGCCGCGTCGGTCAGTTGACCGAGCCTGTGGATCTGGCGATTATCTGCACGCCATCTGAAACCGTGGTCAAACTGATCAAACAGCTGCACGCCAAAGGCATTAGTGCGGTATTACTGCTGTCTGGTAGTGTTGAGCGTACGCGCTCATGGCAATTTAAATCCGATAGCGAGCGGCTGGAAAAGATCATCGCTGAAACGAAGGTTCGCGTTTTAGGCCCAGACTGTTTAGGTGTGGTCGTGCCAGGGCGCAAGCTCAATGCCAGTTTCCTGCATGTGCCTGTGCGCAGTGGTCACATTGCTTATATCGGGCAGTCTGGGACGCTGGCTTCGGGGGTGATGGATT
>JBDKHD010000144.1:0-5087 GCA_039797885.1 Pseudomonadota bacterium | reverse complement strand
CATCGCCTTCACTTTTTACACGCTTAACAAAGACATGACCAATAGCCATCACCACAAAACCGATCACTAAGGACAATAAGGCCGATTCAAGATAACTCAGATTCAAGCCTAAATACGTCAGCCCATTGACCAAAGTCACCATGGCGACCACAAAGCCCACTAGGAAAATGTACCAAGGCACGATATGACGTGACTCTTCTAATGGGTTCTCTTTACTTAAAATAAATTTGCGAATGCTTTGAAATAAGCAATAAGAAATAAGGCCACCGACCACGGGGGAAACAATCCAGCTAGCAGCAATATTGCCTACTGCTGTCCAATTGATGGTGTCCATGGAAATACCCACAGCCGCAAAGCCAATCACTGCGCCCACCAAGGTGTGAGTCGTAGACACTGGCCAGCCTTTGGCGGTAGCAATCAGCAGCCAAGTACCTGCGGCAAATAATGAGCCCAGCATACCTAGCACCAGAAGATCCGAATGTCCCTCAAGAGCCGTGGCATCGAACATGCCTTTACGAATAGTTTCAGTGACTTCACCACCGGCTAAAAACGCGCCAGCAAATTCAAAAATAACAGCAATAAACAAGGCTTGTTTGACTGTTAACGCTTTAGAACCAATGGAAGTCCCCATAGCGTTAGAAACGTCGTTGGCACCAATGCCCCAAGCCATAAACAGCCCAAATACGCAGGCCAGTATGATAAAAATTTGTCCCTGGTCAGCAATCAGTTCCATTATGAACTCCTCGACTAAAAAGCGCGCGCATTCTAACTCAGCCCCGCGACAGTGCCTAGAAAATGTTTTATTCGCACCCCGATCCTTTCTTAAAAACCTTATTATTTTATTACAAATCAACAAGTTATGTTTTTTAGAGAGAGTTTCAAAAAAGTAAAAAATCCGTAAAAAACTACAAAAACAGCTCAAGCTTCGATTCTAGGTCCCACCCAAACAGCGTCTACCTGATAACCACAACAATGATTTAGGCTTGCCATAACAACATAAGCCTCTATAAAATGCGCACCGAATCTGAGTTCTTCGAACTGCTTTATTATATCGACACTCTCTTTAGCAGAGGCTTCGATTTTATTATTTGAGTCTCCTTAATGAATATCCAATTCGCCGCATAAAGCGAATGAATATACCAACCCGTGATAACCAATGGAAACGCCATGAGTATTTTTGACTTTGATATCGATAAGCAAATTAAACAATATCAACAAAAGATCCAAGAGTTAGAAGGCCAGCGCCAAGTCCACGCCCAAAAGATTGAAGGCATCAAAGAATTTGGCGAAGCCATTACCCGTATTTGCAATCAGAACAACCTGACCGAAGAAGAGCTGTATGTTTCTCGTTCCGAGCAAATCGAACAGTGGATTTTAGGCATGTCACGCCAAAGCAGTCCGTCTTTTATTTATCAAAACCTGCTGAAACATTTTGGCAAGGTCGCCACCAAAGGTGGTCATAAAGAAGAGAAAAAAGCCTCTTCTTTGCCTACACCTAAACTGCCTGTGGGGGTTTATGAGCATCCCTTCACTCATGAGAAAGTCGAGAAAATCAAGCGTAATCCACGTCAGCTGGATCAATGGATCGAAGAACACGGCTTTGCCACCGTTCGCACTTGGCTGAAAAACTAAGTAAAAAAAGGGCGCTAAGCGCCCCTTTCTTTAAGCCAGCACAAAGCGCACAGTGCGCTGCTGTGGCTGCACCTCTTTGAGCTTTACCCGCACCACCGATCCCAGCATAAAGCATTCCTCGCCTCGGCACTGGCTCATGGTTTTACTATCGAACACCCACTCATCGGATTTACGGCGATCAATTTGCCCTTCAATACCTGTATTATCCAAGCGCACCGTAAAACTGTTTGGCGTTAAATACACCAACGAGCCTTCGTAGATTTGATCTTTATCTTGCTTTTCCAGCCATTGTAACTTGAGCCAAATTTCAGCTTGCATTGCGGCCAATCGACCATTGGTTTGCGCCGTTTGTAATGCTAATAAATCTTCGTTGCTGGGCAATGCGCTATCGTCTTGATTTAAACGATTTTTAATAATGCGATGAATTAATAAATCGTTATATTTACGTAGTGGCGAAGTGAAGGTTGTGTAATGCGCAAAGCCCAGCCCCATATGAGGTTTGGCTTCAAGACTAAAATTACTACGATCTTGTTGGCGATTTAAAATCAAACGCAGTGGCCACTTACTTGCCGCTTTTTCCGCCTGTTGCAACCATTTCACATAATCATCCCGCTCGTGAAAACTGGGTTTTTCTTCCACGCCCAGCTGCTCTTTTAATAAAGTACTCATCTCGCCCATACGCTCAGTGCGAAACCCCGAGTGCGCAACGAAAAAGCCTGTATGCTGCTCCGCCAGCCAATTGGCAACCGAGCGATTACACGCCAGCATGCATTCCTCAACGATACGATGCGCCACGGTGCGCTCTAGACGAATAATGTCTTGCACCTTGCCCTGATCATCGAGCAGTAATTTAAAATCGGGGCGATCCTCGACCAACAGTGCGTGTTGCCCGCGCCATGCACCAAGCGCATTAGCGCAATCGTGCAAATGCAATAGCGGCCCCTGCACCTCGGCACGAATGTCCGCGCCGTCACCCTTAATAAACTGCGAAACTTGGCTGTAACTGAGTTTGGCGTGGTTTTTCATACTGGCTTGGTGCAGATGCACTTGGCGAATATTGCCATCTTGTGCCACACGCAGCTCCACCACCACAGCAGGACGCAGCTCGTCTTGATGCAAAGAACACAGCTGTTCAGAAAGTTCGGTAGGTAACATAGGAATGACGCCGTCGGGAAAATACACCGAGGTGGCACGATGCCTAGCCTCGGCATCCAACGCGCTGCCTGGTAAAACCACAGCGGAAGGGTCGGCAATGGCCACCCACAAGGTCCAGCCATCGCTTTGCGCTTCGGCAAAAAGCGCGTCGTCGATGTCGCGGGTGTTGGCCGAATCAATAGTTACAAAAGGCAAATGTGTTAAGTCGGTGCGATTTTGCAGAGTTTGATCTAGGCCCTGTTGCAGCAAGCCCTGTACTTCAGCAATGACGGCGTCATTGAAGGCACTGGGCATTTGCCATTTTGCCAAGGTAAATTCGCGCTCGATCCCTGCGCTATTGAGGTTGCCAATAATTTGTTCGACAGCCGCTTGGGCTTTACCGTCATTAAAGGGGTGTTTGCAGATTGAGGCTTTGACCAAATCGCCATCTTGAGCATTAAGGCGTTTTTGCGGCGGCACAAAAATCCAACGAGCAATGCTTGGGTCTGGCTCTATAAAATGCCCCTTACCGCGAACCAAGTAGGTGCCCCAAAAACTGTGTAAGGACGAGTTCAGCACCTTTTCAACGAAGGCTTGCTCTTTACCGTCGCCTTGTAATTCCACGCGAAAATCGACGACATCATCAGGCAGCACTTTTTCCATTTCTTCAGGCGATAGAAAGTAGGATTTACCTTCATCGTTACTGACAAAGCCATAACGACCTGAACTGGCGCGGACTTTTCCTGTAAAGCATTGGGTGTTGCTGCGGATCTCTTGTTTTAACGATTGCAGTTTAGAAAGGGCGTTGATATCGAGCATCCGCAGTAACCATAGTTTTGAAAAATTTAAGAGGCGCAAAGTTTACTGGAAGCCAAGCTTTTGAGCCACTGACTTAGGCGCGATAAAGGTTCACAAAGCGAAATTCATCCATCTCGTCGAGATCAGGAACTGTGCAAGACTCCACACAGGCTTCGGCTTGATAGGGCGGAAAATCAAAGTTTTTAATGCGTGAGTCGGCCACCAGTACTTCCTTGGCTTTCCAACAAAAGGTATTTAAGAGCGGCAAGTTTTCTTTGTCATAAAGCACATCGGCGGCAATGAGCATGTCCAACTCTTCGTCGAACTCAAACAAGTCACCGTGCAAACGCAACCTAACCTTATTTAAACGAGCGTTAGCGGCACAAGCTAAAAGAGCATCGGGGTCGATGTCGCAGGCAATGACTTCTTTAGCGCCCGCCAGCGCACAGGCAATGGCCACTACGCCCGAACCTGCGCCGAAATCCATCACTTTTTTGCCCGCCACACGCTCAGGGTGCATCAAAATCTCCCGCGCGAGTACTTGGCCGCTGGCCCAGCAAAACGCCCAATAAGCGGGGTATTCCTGAATACGGCGCATTTCTTCTTCGCTAAAACGCCTGCGCATCGCCTGAGGCTCGACCAGCCACAGTGCAATTTCAGGACACTGCGGCAAGCGCTGCACCGACACAGAGGCGTCGTTTAGCATACGACCAATGGCCAAATTTAACTGTTGTGCATCCATGGAACGCCCCTTATAAACAGCATCTAAGGACTTGCAGAATAAAACAGCCGACCATTTGCCCGCAAATACAAGATTTCACTCAAAGAGAAGCCATGCCCCTTTACCCTTGGTTTGATAGCCACTGCCATTTTGATTTCGCCGCCTTCGCTCCGCAGCGTGAAGCGCATTGGCAGTGGCTACAGAGCCTAGGTTTAGTGGGTCTTATGATTCCAGGCATCAGCCGTGAGCAAGGGCAAACATTACCCAAGCTGTGCCACGATCAGCCTTGGTACTATGCCCAAGGGCTGCACCCCTACTATCAAGCACAGCACCAGTTCAGTGATTTAGATTGGCTCGAAAACCAATTGCGCCAAGATGCTCACCTCTGTGCTCTGGGTGAAATCGGCCTCGATTTACCCACAGCCAAAGCGCAGAACAACGAGCCTACACAATGGCAGTTTTTCCGCACCCAAGTGCAATTGGCACAAGCTTATCGCAAACCACTTATCCTGCACATTCGCGGCTACCACGACCAAGCCTGCGCTTTTTTACGGCAGCAAAAATTCAGCCAAGGCGGCATCGTTCACGCCTTCAGCGGCAGCGCACCACAAGCCAAGGCTTGGCTGAACTTGGGTTTTAACTTGGGTCTAGGTGGGGTGATTTCTGCGCCTAACGCCCACAGGATGCGCGCCTTAGTCCAAGAACTGCCGCTTGATGCTTGGCTACTGGAAACCGATAGCCCTGATATGAAAGCGGCCTTTTGGGGGCAGTCCTCTTATTCCCCAGCGGCTATTCCTCTGCT
>JBDKHD010000143.1:0-14309 GCA_039797885.1 Pseudomonadota bacterium | reverse complement strand
CAACCATTTAATTCAGGTTGTTACCGATACTTTGGTGGTGGTGATTGATTTACGCGGTGGTGAAGTGGTGTCGGTGAAGTTGCCTGCTTATCCTGCGGCTATCGATCAGCCTCAAACACCTTTCACCTTGTTAGATAGCAGCAACGAACGCGTTTATATTGCCCAAAGCGGTTTGGTTGGTCGTGATGGTATTGATAAAAACGGTGCAGCTCTCTTTACCACCAGTGCAAAAAACTATGTTTTAGCCGATGGCCAAGATGAACTGCAAGTGGTGTTAAACGCTTCAGACAGCAAAACTCAGGTGCAAAAAATCTTCACCTTTAAGCGTGCAGATTACTTAATTGGCGTGAACTATAAGATTGAAAACACCTCTTCCGAGTCTTGGCAGGGTGTGTTTTATGCACAGCTAAAACGCGATAACTCCAGCGACCCATCAGCGGGCAGCCAGATGGGCATGGCCGCTTATTTAGGTGCAGCCTTAACCACTAAAGAAAACCGCTATGCCAAAGTGAAATTTGGCGATTTAGAAAAAGGCTACAAGAGTGTCGAAACCGGTGGTTGGGCGGCGATGCTACAGCACTACTTCCTGTCGGCCTGGGTTCCTCAGGATCAAACTCAGTCTTACACCTACAACGGTAAAGTGGCCAAAGGTCATAACATTTTTGGTTTCTATGGTGCACCTTTGGAAATTGCCCCAGGCAGCATGGGTGAGCTGGGTGCCAATCTTTACGTTGGGCCTAAAATTCAGAAAAAACTCGAAGTTATTGCACCGCATTTAGAGTTAACCGTGGACTACGGCTGGTTGTGGTGGATTGCTCAGCCGTTATTCTGGTTACTCACCTTCTTCCACGGTTTAGTTGGCAACTGGGGCTTAGCCATCATCCTACTAACAGTTTCTATTAAAATTCTGTTCTTTAAGCCTTCTGCTATGAGCTATCGCTCTATGGCCAATATGCGCAAAGTCGCGCCCAAGATGACGGCCATTAAAGAACAATACGGTGACAACCGTGAAAAACTCGGCCAAGAAATGATGAAGCTCTACAAAGAGGAAAAAATTAATCCTCTGGGTGGCTGCTTACCCATTTTGATTCAAATGCCCGTGTTTATCGCCTTGTACTGGGTGTTGATGGAATCGGTGGAGCTGCGTCAAGCGCCGTTCTATCTGTGGATTAAAGATATGTCGGTGATGGATCCGTACTTCGTTCTGCCGTTGATTATGGGCGTGTCCATGTTCTTGCAAATGAAGCTCAACCCCACTCCGCCCGACCCTATGCAGGCGCGCGTGATGCAATTTATGCCCATCATCTTTACCGTATTCTTCCTGTGGTTCCCCGCAGGCTTGGTACTGTACTGGGTGGTGAACAACGTACTTTCCATTGCGCAGCAGTACGTTATTACTAAGCAAATAGAAAAAGCCTGAGGAATAACTACCGACGTTCTAACCGCCTCGGTGACGTTATTCTGAAATTTTTTAACAATCTCGCTTGGTGCTAGGCGCTATTCGCTTAGCGCCCAGCCCCAAGCTTTAAGCGCCTGCCTATGATTCATACCGATACCATTTGTGCTATTGCGACTGCTCCAGGCCGTGGTGGAGTGGGTATAGTGCGGGTGTCTGGTAGCAAGGCGTTATGGGTTGCCGAGCAGGTTTTAGGTATTACTCCTAAAGCACGTTATGCCCATTACGGCCCTTTTAAAGCTTGCGATGGTACTGTGCTGGATGAAGGCATAGCGCTGTATTTTCCCAATCCTCATTCTTTTACGGGCGAAGATGTCCTTGAGCTTCAGGGGCATGGTGGCCCTGTGGTGTTGGATTTATTGCTCAAAGAAACGGTGGCGCTTGGCTGTCGTTTGGCGCGCCCGGGTGAGTTTTCTGAACGGGCTTTTTTAAACGGCAAGTTGGATTTGGCTCAGGCCGAAGCCATTGCCGACCTCATCGACAGTGCCTCAGAGCAAGCCGCACGCTGTGCGCTGCGCTCTTTACAGGGCGAGTTTTCCAAACGCATTCAAGTGTTGCTCGATAAGCTGATTCATACTCGCATCTATGTTGAAGCCGCTATTGATTTTCCTGAAGAAGAAATCGACTTTCTTTCCGATGGCAAAGTGATAGCGATGATGGATGAGCTGGATGCAGAGCTTTATGCCGTTCTCAAAGAAGCCAACCAAGGCGCTTTGCTGCGCGAAGGTATGAATGTCGTGATTGCAGGCAGGCCAAACGCAGGCAAGTCTTCTTTGCTTAATGCCTTGGCAGGAGTGGATCGCGCCATAGTCACAGACATAGCAGGCACAACGCGGGATGTGCTTAAAGAACACATTCACATTGATGGTATGCCTTTGCATATTATCGACACCGCAGGTTTGCGTGATGCCCCCGATGAAGTCGAACGCATTGGCATTCAGCGGGCTTGGGCGGAAATCCAACAAGCGGATCGCCTCTTGCTGATGATCGATTCCACCAGCCAAGAAACCGACCCCGTGGCGTTACTTCATGCGCTCTATGATGAGCAGGGCTTAAGCCATGAGCTGGATACTTTATTAAACAGTGGGCGCATCACTGTGATTCGCAACAAAGCCGATTTGTCTGCCACGGCTGTTGGTTTAACCACTCAGGGCGCATTTCCTGTTATCAATTTGTCAGCCAAGCACTTGCTGGGTGTGGATATTCTGCGTGCGCATCTTAAAGAGGTGATGGGTTTTGATGCCGCCAGCGAAGGGGGCTTTTTGGCGCGCAGACGTCATATTGAAGCGCTAAAACGGGCGCAGGCCGCACTGGCAAATGGCCGTATTCAGCTAGAAGGCATGGGAGCGGGTGAGCTGTTGGCCGAAGACTTGCGCATGGCGCAAAATGCATTGAATGAAATAACAGGCGAATTTACCGCCGATGATTTACTGGGCAAGATTTTCGGCTCGTTTTGTATTGGCAAATAAAATCACCCTACATTGCCAGCCACTACCTGTTATTGAACTATAGTTTTTGTGTTACGCACCTATAACTTAGTTCTCTTAGGTACTTTCCATGACTACTTATGCCAGCGAGGGCAGCTCCAGCCAATCTGGACGCCTTATCAGCAAAATCTCCAATTACGACCGTTTGATTGCCCGCATGATGTGAATGATGACGTTTTTGGCTTGGGGAATGTCGTTGCTTTTTGCCAGCGAACACAATACCTGGGGTTTAGCGTTGCTCTTAGGTGGGGCACTGACGGTAATTAATACTTTTCTAGTGCATTTTACCCCCTCTAAAATTGCCTATACGGGGGTGGGCATGGTGCTTATGTGCTTTGTCAGCCTGCATGCACATCAGCTGCATGGCATGATTGAAGCGCATTTTGGTTATTTTATTTTTATTGCTGTGCTTTTTGCCTCCTTGGATTGGCGGGCTATTGTGGTGGCCGATGAAGTGCGCAATTTGGCGACGCGGTCGCAACAATCCACCAAACGCATCAGTGAGATTATTCATCGTCTGAAAGAAAGCTCGGAAACCTCGGTGGGTGTGATGCAAGCCAGCGTGGCTAAGGTTGCAGAAAACAGTGATAAAAGCCGCACAGTCGTGGTGATTTTCAACCACATAGGTTCATCGTTGCGCACCATGAGTGAGCTAGGCAAAGAAATAGCGAGGGTGTCGAATCAACAAGACAGCAGCACGCAAACTTTGCTCAATGAAGCCAGTAAAGTAGAGAACGTTGCTGCTCAAAGCCAGCAAGCCAGTGCCCAGCTGGCGCACCGCTTTAAAATTTTGGCCGATGAGTTTAATGGCCTTAATCAAAATTTAGAGCAGATTAAAGTGGGTGCTTAAATGCACCCAACCTCTCCATACCTCCTTGGTGGAAGTCTAGGCTAGCATAAAAATAACCATTTAGGCTTAATCCAAATCAAGTTTTTCTAGAAAACGGCCTGCCATTCGCTAAAATAAACGCGAAAACCACTTTTCTTTACAAATCACTTACTCTTTTCTACGAAAGGACTAGGCCACGCTTGCACGAGGTTCTTATGCAAACTCAGGAAACCTATAACGATGACATCGTTAGGCTATTTCTTTATGCCTCTATCATTTGGGCATTGATCGGTATGTTGATGGGGGTGATCGTTGCCGCCGAACTGTACTGGCCTAACTTGAATGCCGATATCCCTGCTCTTACTTTTGGTCGTCTGCGCCCCAACCATACCTTTGGCATTATTTTGGCCTTTGGCGTCAGCGCTTTGATGGGCACGAGCTTTTACATTGCCCAGCGTACAGGCCATGTGCGTTTAGCCTACGGTGGCTTGGCTAAATTTGTGTTTTGGGGCTGGCAGCTGTGCTGTGTGTTGGCTATGACCACCATGCCTTTTGGTCTTACCCAAAGTAAGGAATACGCCGAGCCTGAATGGTTTATCGATATTTTGATTGCGGTGGTCTGGATCAGCTATGCCATCGTCTTTTTTGGCACTTTGGCGCGTCGCCGCATTAGCAACATCTATGTGGCTTGCTGGTACTACGGCGCTTTCATCATCGCTGTGGCCTTGATGCACATTATCAATAACCTCGCTGTGCCAATTTCTTGGACACGCTCCATTCCGCTTTATTCGGGCGTGGTCGATGCCATGGCGCAGTGGTGGTACGGCCACAATGCCGTGGCCTTTATTCTGACCGCAGGCTTTTTGGGTATGATGTACTACTTCGTGCCGCGCCAAGCGCAACAGCCACTGTGGAGCTATCGCTTCTCTATTGTGAATTTCTGGGCGCTGATTTCTGTGTATATGTGGGCGGGTGCGCACCACCTGATGTACACCGCTTTGCCAGACTGGGTGCAATCCGTAGGCATGGCTTTCTCTATTATTTTGGTTATGCCCAGCTGGGGTTCAGCCGCCAACGGTCTGATGACGTTCAGCGGTGCATGGCAGCGCGTAAAAGAAGACCCAGCCGCGCAGTTTATGGTGATGTCTCTGATTTTCTACGGGGCTTCCACCATGGAAGGCTCCATCATGGCCGATAAAACCGTGAACTCTTTGTCGCACTACACCGATTGGACAGTGGCGCACGTGCACTCAGGCTCTTTGGGCTGGGTGGCGATGATCACTATCGGCTCTCTGTATGCCATGGCTCCGCGCATTTTAGGCCGCACCGAAATGCACTCCAAAAAAGCCATGTTTTGGCACTTCTGGTTGCATTTGATTGGCACGTTGCTTTATGTGATTGCCATGTGGACAGCGGGCATTACCGCAGGCTTGATGTGGCGTGAAACCGGTGCCGATGGCACTTTGCTGTACAGCTTCTTGGATAGCTTGGTCACGATCAAACCCCTGTATGTGGTGCGCGCCTTGGGTGGAACTTTGGTGCTAACAGGCATGGCCATCATGGCTTGGAATATGTGGAAAACCTCGGCCGATGCACGCCAAGGCAAAGTCGCTCCTATTCCTGTGCCAGTCGATGACCACGGCCATGGTTCAACTCAGACCGCGAACGCTTACTAAGGAGCCAAGCCATGAACTTTAAATACTTTGAAGCGATTGAAAAGAAAACCTGGCTCTTGGGTGTGCTGACCGCCGTGTTTGTGTCCTTTGGTGGCTTGGCTGAAATTACGCCTTTGTTTGTCGCGGCCAATAAAATCGAAGCCGCCGATGTAAAGCCTTACGATCCATTGCGTTTGGCGGGCTTTCAAACCTACGTCCACAGCGGCTGCTACCTGTGCCATTCGCAGATGATTCGCAACCTAGGCTTTGAAACCCAGCGCTATGGCGCGGTGTCCTTGGCACAAGAATCCTTCTACGACCGCCCCATGCAATGGGGTTCAAAGCGCACTGGCCCAGACCTCGCTCGTGTGGGTGGTAAGTACTCCAACGCTTGGCACTTGGAGCATTTACGCGATCCGCGCGCGGTTGTGCCTGAATCCAACATGCCCAAATACAACTGGCTGGAAGATTTGAGTATTGATGCCGAGCTGATCCAAAGCCGTATGCGCGCCATGCGCCTTTTGGGTGCGCCCTACAGCGATGAAGAAATTGCCAGCGCTCCTAGCAAGCTTGAAGGCAAAACCCAGATGGACGCCATGATTGCTTACCTGCAAGGCTTGGGTATCGACAATCGCCCACAAAATGCGGGCGAACACGACAAGGGGCACAAGCTATGAGCGAATTTGATGGCAACCTACATGGCGTGATTACCGTCGCCATGATGGCCACCTTTATCGGTATTTGGGTATGGGCGTGGCGCAAACGCCATAAAAATGTATTTGATCGTATGGCTGGCATTCCTATGGAAGACGAATTGTCAGGCTCAGTACGCAACGATGAGAACAAGGGGAACTCACTATGAGTGGATTCTGGTCTGGCTGGATTATGGCCTTAGTGGTCATTAACTACGTCACTATTTTCTTTTTATTCCTGTGGGCGCCCAAGGTTCAGATTCCAACCGAAGAAGACGGTACGACAGGGCATTCTTGGGCGCATGGTGAAATCAAAGAAGGGCTGCATCCTCTGCCAAAATGGTGGTTGATCATGTCTACTTTGTCTTTTATCGCCGCTTTTATTTACCTGACGCAATACCCAGGCTTTGGCTCTTATAAAGGCTCGCAAAACTGGACATCCTACGGCCAGCTGCAAGACGAAGTTGCTGGGCAAAATGCGCGCATGACTACGCTTTTGGATGACATTCGCAGTGAATCGGTGCTGGCTTTGAGCAAAAACCCCGAAGCTATGCAGCTGGGTCGTCGTTTGTTTGGCGACAACTGCGCGGCCTGCCACGGCTACGATGCCAAAGGTAACCATGTGGTCGGTGCGCCCAACCTCACCGACAACACTTGGCTCTATGGCGGTAAAAGCACCGATGTTATCAACAGCATCACCAACGGCCGCTCTGGCACTATGCCCAGCTGGAGCGCTTTGGGCGAAGAAAGCGTCAATAACGCCGCGCACTATGTGTTAAGTTTGTCTGGCCTAGATCAAGACGCCAAAGCCGCCGCCGCAGGCAAAGAAGTCTTTGCGGGCACTTGTGCGGCCTGTCATGGCCAAGATGCCAAAGGCAACCCGATGCTGGGTGCGCCCAACCTCACCGACGGTGACTGGCTCTATGGTTCAAGCTTTGAAACTGTGCATCACAGTATCGACAAAGGCCGTCAAGGTGTGATGCCTGCGTGGTCGAGCCGCTTAAATCAAGATCAAATTAAAGTGCTGGCCGCATGGATATTAAGCCATGACAACACCGAACAAGCCGTCGCCGCAGGCGAACAATAACCCCGCCACGATAAGTACCAAGCCTGCTTGGTACTCCGTTCCTGTGCTTTGGGTCGGCCTCTTTTTAACCCTGCTGCTTGTGGCAGGGTTAGTTCATTTGGCAGTGCTCGGGCACAAGCACGCCAGCGACGCTCTAACAGCCAAACCCCAAAGCAAAGAGCTGACCCACATTCTGGGAATGCCCTTGTCTGAACCTGCCGCCAAACCTGCCGAGCCGACAAAGTGAACGCTTCCCTTGCGGTTAAACCTTGCTACCACTGTGGTGAAGCCATCCCGCAGGGTGTCACTTTGCAAGCCTGGGTTGCAGGCAAAGCGCGCCCCGTGTGCAGCGAGCATTGCCTTAAAACCGCGCAGTGGATAGACAGCACGGGGCTTAGTGATTTTTACCGTTTGCGTGCGGGGGCATCGCAGCGCCAGTTAGGCGAGGAGTCTTTGGCAGCTTGGCAAAACCCTGCGCTGTTGCAGCAGGTGTTGCGCAGTAAAGGGAAGGGCTTGTGGGAAGTGTGCGTGCTGATGGACGGTATGCACTGCGCGGGCTGCGTGTGGCTGATCGAGCGCGTGCTGCTGAAACTAGGCGGCATCAGCCAGATTCAGATCAACCCAGTGACACGCCGCGCGATTTTTACCTTCGACAGCGAGCGTGTGTCGTTAGTAACCATTCTGCAAGCCTTGCAGCAAGCGGGCTATCGCCCCAGACCTTTAACCGCAGACAGCCTTAGCAATGCCCGCAGCGACGAAAGCCGCACCCTGCTCAAACGCCTGCTGGTAGCGGGTTTTGCCATGATGCAGGTGATGACTTACGCCTTTGTCCTTTATATGGAAAACCTCAGCGAGCTGCCTGAAGGCACCAAAGAGCTGTTTCGTTGGCTGGGTTTTTTGGTGTCGATTCCTGTGGTGTTTTACAGTGCCGCGCCTTTTTTCCACGGCGCTAAGCAAGCGCTGAAAGTGCGCATGCTTAACATGGATGTCCCCATCGCCATTGCCATCACGGCGGTGTTTAGCACCAGCGTCTATCAAGCCTTGATGCATCAAGGTGAGGTTTATTTTGAATCCGTCACCATGCTGGTGTTTTTCTTATTGATTGGCCGCTATGTGGAAATGCGTGCGCGCCATCATGCGGTGGACAACGCCGATGCCTTGGTGCGTCTTACCCCAAGCTTTGCCCAGCGGCTGTTGGCCGATGGCAGGCTGGAGCAAATCCCTATCACCGAGCTGCAAGTAGGCGATCAGGTGCGGGTGATGGAAGGCGCGCATGTGCCTGCCGACGGCGTACTGCTTAGCCCGCGCACCTTGCTGGACGAAGCGCTGCTTTCAGGCGAAGCCAGCGCGCGCCAGCGCCTACAAGGCGATGCCATTGTTGCAGGCAGCTTGGTGCTAGAAGGCCCGCTGGATATGCGCGTGACTCAGGTGGGCAAGGACACATTCTTGGCGACCTTGGCGCATCTTTCTACACAGGCACAAACGCAAAGGCCAAGGCTAAGCCGCCGCAGCGAGCGCATTACCGCCAACTTTGTGCTGCGCGTGCTGGTGGTCAGCTCGGTTACTTTGGCCGCTTGGCTGTGGTATGACTCCAGCCGCGCACTGGAAGCGACCATTGCCCTGCTGGTGGTGGCCTGCCCCTGTGCTTTGGGCTTGGCGGCTCCTGCGGCCATTACTCGTGCCTTGGGCGTGCTGGCCAAACGCAATGTGCTGGTGGTTAAACCCGACGCCTTAGAAACACTGACGCAAATTACCACGGCGGCTTTTGATAAAACGGGAACCTTGACCGAGCCTGTGCTCCATGGCGAACAAGTCGATGCTCAGGCCCTACAGCTGGCCGCAAGCCTTGCCCGCGAAAGCCAGCATCCGTTATCGCGCGCCTTGGTGGCGGCCAATATCCTACCCTTGTTGGCGGTTACGCAAGTGCAGTCTTTTCCAGGATTGGGGCTAGAGGGCGTGGTACTTGGGCGCAAGCTGCGCCTAGGGCAAGCGCGTTTTGCCTTGGCTGCCAGTGCGGCTTCTGGCCTAGGCGATGCGCCCTTAGTGCTGGGCGAAGATGGCTGTTTGCTGGCCAGTTTTAATCTGGATGAAAAGCTGCGCACCGATGCCATTTTGATGGTCACTCAGCTTAAAAACGACAACCTTGGCTGCGCCATATTAAGTGGTGACAGCGAGCCGCGCGTGCAAAAAATTGCCCAGCAGCTGGGTATTACGCGCTATTTAGCAAGGCAGCTGCCCGAACAAAAACTGCACTTTATTCAAGCGCTGCACCAAAACGGTGAGCGTGTACTGATGGTGGGTGATGGCAGCAACGACGCCCCTGTATTGGCAGGTGCGGACGTTTCTGTGGCGCTGACAGGCGGTGCGGAATTGGCACAAGCCAACGCCGATGTGCTGCTTTGCGATGGCAAGCTCAGCAATCTGCTCTATACCCGCCAAATCGCCACACAAACACAAAAAATCCTGCGCCAAAACGAGCGCTGGGCGATAACCTACAACACCTTGGCCATGCCTGCGGCAGCCTTGGGCTTTATTCCACCTTGGCTTGCGGCGATTTTTATGTCGTTAAGCTCGTTGGTCGTCGTGCTCAATGCACTGCGCATCGGACGTTAATATGAACATTATTTTGGTGATGATACCGCTGTCGCTGTTGCTGCTATCGGGGGCGGTGGCGCTATTTTTTTGGGCGGTGAACAAAGGCCAGTTCGACGATATGGATTCCCCCAGCCTAATGCCTTTGGAAGACAACCCGCCTTTGGAGAAAGACGACTAGATCTTGGCCGTCCCTACGCTATGGCGGCCAATGGCCGCCGCTACGTTTGTTTTTATTTTTAATGACGATTTTTGCCTCGAAGCCGTTTTCGTAGCGGAGCGCACTGCGCTCCATTATTCACTTTTTATAAAAGGCTAAAGCTGCCACGCCATCAGGGTGTCGAGCATTCGGTTGGCAAAGGCCCATTCGTTGTCGTACCAGGCCAGCACCTTCACCAAATTACCGCCCTGCACGCGCGTTTGGGTGAGGTCGGCAACACAGGAAACGGGGTAGCCGTTGAAATCGCAGGACACCAAAGGCAGCTCGTTGCACTCCATCACATTGGCAGGAAACTGCTTGGCTCCTTCTTTAAGTGCCTGATTGATGGCCTCAACCGTGGTGGCTTTTTTGGAGGTAAAACTCAAATCCACTAAAGAGACGTTGATGGTGGGCACGCGCACCGCCAAACCATCGAGACGGCCTTTTAGCTCAGGAATAACCAAGCCGATGGTTTTCGCCGCGCCTGTGCTGGTAGGAATGATGGACGCCGTTGCTGCGCGTGCGCGATAGAGGTCGCTGTGGCTTTTGTCGATCAGATTCTGGTCATTGGTGTAGGAGTGCACCGTGGTCATCAGCCCTTGCTCTATGCCCACGGCATCGTGCAGCACTTTTACCAAAGGCGCGAGGCAGTTGGTGGTGCAAGAGGCGTTGGAGACGATTTTTTGTTTGTCTTTTTTCAGCTGCTCATGATTCACACCAAAGACCACAGTGGCATCGGCGCTATCGAGCGGATGCGACAGCAACACCGCTTTGGCACCCGCATTCAGGTGCGCTTCAGCAAAATCGCGTTTTTTGGCCTTGCCCGTGCATTCCAGTACCACATCGATATCCAAGTTATGCCAAGGCAGGTTGGCGACATCGGTTTCACTGAACAGCTGGATTTCTTGTTTGCCGATTTTCAGCATTTTTTCGTGCAGCTCCACGGGGGTAAAAAAGCGCCCAAAGGTGGAATCAAAACAGGTGAGATGCGCCAAGGTGCGCGCATCGCCTAGGTCGTTGATGGCGATAATCTGCACCTTGTTGTGCAGCCCACGCTCGAACAAAGTACGAACTATGTTTCTTCCGATACGGCCATAGCCGTTAATAGCAACACGCAGCATGATTTTTCTCCTTATTTGCTTTAAGGGCTAAGCATAGCCTGTAAATGTTTTGGAGCGTAACACGTGCGGCTAAGCGCGAATCCCGCAATGGCGCAATAGCGGCTCGACCGCAGGAGCGCGGCCACGGAAGTTGAAAAACAGCTTGGCCGCCTCCGCACTTCCCCCTTGGCTTAAAATCTCGCGCAAAAAGCTCGCCCCTGTTTCAGGGTTGAAAATCCCTTCTTCTTCAAAGCGCGAAAAGGCATCGGCACTGAGCACTTCCGCCCACTTGTAGGAGTAATACCCTGCGGCATAGCCGCCTGCAAAAATATGGCTAAAGCCATGCTGAAAGCGGTTAAAGCGGGCCACAGGCACAACACAAACCTGCGCGCGCACCTCGTCCAGCACTTGCTGCGCCGCAAGCGGCGGCTGGGCTTGGTACTCTTGGTGCAGACGAAAATCAAAAAGAGCAAACTCCAGCTGACGCACGGTAAACAGCGCGCTTTGGAAGTTTTTCGCGGCTAAAAGCTTGGCCAAAAGCTCTTGCGGCAGCGGCTCACCCCTTTGGTAATGCCCCGAAATAAAGGCCAAAGCCTCAGGCTCGTAGCACCAGTTCTCCATAAACTGGCTGGGCAGCTCGACCGCATCCCAAGCCACGCCGTTGATGCCGCTAACCTCGGGCACATCCACCTCGGTCAGCATGTGATGCAGGCCATGACCAAACTCGTGAAAGAGTGTGGTCAGCTCATCGTGGGTAAGCAAGGCAGGGGTGTCGCCCACCGCAGGGCTAAAGTTACAGACCAAATAGGCCACAGGCAGTTGCAACCCCGTCGCGCTGCGACGGCGCACCTGGCAGTCATCCATCCAGGCGCCACCGCGCTTTTTCGCCCGCGCATAAGGGTCGAGGTAAAAGGCGGCGATGGGCGTGCCTGCGCGCTGCACCTGAAACAAGCGCAGGTCGGGGTGATAGCGGTCGAAGTCGTGCTGTTCCACGATGTCGATGCCATACAAACGCCTGACTACTTCAAACATACCCGCCAAGGCTTTATCCATAGGAAAGTAAGGGCGCAAATCTTCTTGGCTTACGGCGTAGCGCGCTTGCTTGAGCTTTTCGCTGTAAAAGCTGACATCCCAAGGCTCCAACGTGCTTGCACCCTGCTCCTTGGCAAAGTCTTGCAGCTCTTGGTACTCACGCTCGGCTTGCGGCTTGGCTTTGGCGGCCAAATCATAGAGAAAATCCAACACCTCTTGCGGGTTTTGCGCCATCTTGGTCGCCAAAGAGCGCTCGGCGTAAGTGTCAAAGCCCAAGAGCTGCGCCAGCTCGTGTCGCAGCGCCAAGATTTCAGCCAAGATGGCGCTGTTATCAAAGCGGCCGTCGTTACTCAGCTCCGAGGCGCGCGTAACGTAAGCGCGGTACATTTCCTCGCGCAGTTCGCGGTTTTCGCAGTAGCTCATAATGGGCTGATAGCTGGGAAAATCTAAGGTTAAGCGCCAGCCCTGTTGGCCTGCTTGCTGGGCTTGCTGAGCAAAGAGGGCGAGAGCGCTTTCTGGCACACCCGCAAGGGCTTGGGCGTCGCTTAGGTTTTTATGCCAAGCGTTGGTGCTATCGAGGACGTTTTCAGAGAACTTGGTCGAAAGCGCCGACAAGCGTTTTTTAATCTCGCCAAAACGCGCTTTTTTCGCTGCTGGCAAATCCACCCCGCCCAAACGAAAATCGCGCAGCGCATGGCGTACCGCCTGCTGTTGGGCTTGGCTCAGTTCGGTAAAGCTTTGGGAATCGTGCAGCTTTTGATACAGCGCACAGAGCGCTTGGTTTTGCCCCAGTTCGGTGCTGTATTCGCTCAATAACGGCAAGCAGGCGTTGTAGGCCGCGCGCAGCTCATCGTTATTGGCCACGGCATTCAAATGCGCCACAGGCGACCACAGCTGATGCAGCTCATCCGCCCAATCCTGCTGGGGCTGCATAAAGTTTTGCCAAGTGGGCTCTTTTACCTGCGCCAGTAAAGTGTCGATGCGTTCACGGTTGCGCTTAAGCAAAGCCTCTAAATCAGGCTGAATACGAGCAACAACAAGGCTGGAAAAAGACGGAAGCGAAAACATAGCGGTAAGCCCTAGTAAAAGACAAAACCGAACTATGGGGCTGATGCGTGGGTTTTTAAATAAGGGCGGCAAAAAAAGCCGCTTTTGCCAGCGTTGCCTTCAATTTGAAAACCGTCATAATCCCAGCCCCACCATGCCTTAAAAGGGAATCGCTGTGCCGCTGTCTTGGAATGAAATTAAATCTCGCGCCCTGGCCTTTAGCAACGAATGGCAACACGAAAGCTCAGAAGACGCCGAGGCCAAAAGTTTTTGGGATGGATTTTTCCATGTCTTTGGCATTAGCCGCCGCCGTGTCGCAAGCTTTGAGCTGCCGGTAAAAAAGCTCGGCGATAAACAAGGTTTTATCGATCTGTTTTGGAAAGGAGTGCTCTTGGTCGAGCACAAATCCCGAGGCCGCGATTTAGACAAAGCCCACAACCAAGCGCTGGATTATTTCCCCGGTTTAAAAGAGCACGAACTGCCGCGCTATGTGCTGGTATCCGATTTCGCTCGTTTTCGCCTGTACGATTTAGAAGAAAACGAAGCCTTTGAATTTACCCTGGCCGAGCTGCATCAGCACATCCAGCGCTTTGCTTTTATTGCGGGCTACCAAACCCACAAACTCAAAGAAGAAGACCCTGTTAACATTGCCGCCGCCGAGCGCATGGGCAAGCTGCACGACCAACTGCTCGAAATTGGCTACAGTGGCCACAATTTAGAAGTGTATTTGGTGCGCTTACTGTTTTGCCTCTTTGCCGAAGATACCGGTATTTTTCAGCGTCTAACCTTCCAAGAATACATAGAGCAGCGCACCAGCGAAGACGGCAGCGACCTTGCCAGCCGCCTGCATCAGCTTTTTGAAGTGCTAAACACGCCCGAAGACCAGCGCTTTAAAAACTTGGATGAGCAGCTCGCCGCCTTTCCCTACATTAACGGCCAGCTCTTTGAAGAAACGCTGCGCACCGCCAGCTTCGACAGCAAAATGCGCCAACTGATATTAAACTGCTGCGCGCTGGACTGGAGCCGCATTTCACCGGCGATTTTTGGTTCGTTGTTTCAATCCATTATGGATAAAACCGCACGGCGCAATTTAGGCGCGCACTACACCAGCGAAGCCAATATTTTAAAATTGATTAAGCCGTTATTTTTAGATG
>JBDKHD010000142.1:0-17186 GCA_039797885.1 Pseudomonadota bacterium | reverse complement strand
GCTGGACACACCCAGTGCAAAATTGGAATCTGACGCTGTCGCAGTTGTCGATTCATTTTGCGGGGCGGCTAGACGCTCATATTGATCTGTAATCAGCTGACACAGAATTTTGAACAGCCTCAACGCTTGCCATTTTTTTAACCTCACACTCACCTGTTGCATAACCGAAGCGAATCACTATTAAAGCAAGTTTTTGAGGTTATACGTAAAAAACACGAAGACAAACAATCCAGCCGAGCCATTATTGAGTTTATCAATAATGATCCAGAGTTTCTAAACGATGTGGTCAGCCACGAAAAAGTTCAGGAATTTTTGCAAGAAATTAAACACCTTTATCAATTTACCGAGAGCGAAGCCGATGGCAAGGCGTTAATAAATAAAACAAAAAGACTGCTTGATAATTGTGGTCGGCTAATTTTAATCACTCATTCACAAGGTAATTTTTACGGAAATATGGCCATGGCGCATTTTTATTCCGATTACCGCTTTCCAAGTGGCTATCCAATTCATGAGTACCCTATGCTTGGGAACATGCAAATTGCTTCACCTGTTGATGAGCCAGGCGGAGCCATTTCACGCATTTATCCGAAAATTATTGGCCACATTACCAATAAAAACGACGTTATTATGGGGCTGGTTCGAAACACGATAGGCTCTGTCGCGGCAAACTATGACAGTGATGCGATAAAAGGCGATTGGACAGGGCATGAGCTGGAGCAATCCTATTTAGGTGCCGATGGTCAAGGTGAGTACATTCACAGAACACTAGAACGTATTGCTGTCAGTTTAATTCCATACCCCATGCACAAACAGGAAACTAATTTTACCAGCACGGCCATTCTTGGTTACGGCTATTCACCTCTTAACACAATTTTAGATATCCAGTTCACCGATAAATCCATTTATCGTTACCGTGATGTTCCGATTGAAGCGGCCGAGGGGTTGTGGGGTGCAGATGCCATCGGCATTGATTTCAATAAAAGTATTAGAAATAAATATGCCTATCAGAAATTAGAGTAATGCCTTAATCAAACCGAAACGCCGACTTCGCGCAGGATGACGAAAACGGTAGAGGAGGCCTTTGGCCTCCATATGGCGCACAACCCACACCACCCAACGTCTAATCGATGGATCCTGTCATTCCGCGCAGGATGACGCGCACAGACCAGCGCGACTCGCACCAGTTTGAATCACTATGCACCAAAACGATGCGCGGCGCGCACCTTTTTCGCCCACCTCTATTTCGAACCCCTTAAAAATCAATGAGTTACATAGTTGGCCTAAGCATTGCTAAAGACTCATTCGTCTTTTGTTACTTCAGCATTAAGGAGCGTCTTATGGCCCACATGGCTCAGGCTCAAGAAATTCAAACCGCGATAGAAACTGGCCTTTACGCCAACAACGAACACGATGCCTGTGGTGTGGGCTTTGTGGCGCATATTAAGGGTAAAAAATCGCACGCTGTGGTAGCCCAGGGTTTAAAGATTCTTGAAAATATCGACCACCGTGGTGCCGTCGGTGCCGACCCTTTAATGGGGGATGGTGCGGGCTTGCTTATTCAAATTCCCGATGCCTTTTACCGCGCCGAGATGGCCAAGCAAGGTGTGACTTTGCCTCAGCCTGGCGATTACGGTGTGGGCATGATCTTTCTGCCTAAAGAGGCCGCTTCGCGTGAAGCGTGCATCAGCGAGCTGGAGCGCGCCGTCGCCAATGAAAAACAAGTGCTTTTGGGCTGGCGCGATGTGCCTGTCAATCGTGATATGCCTATGTCCGAGGACGTGCGCAAAAGCGAACCTGTTATGCGCCAGATTTTTATTGGCCGAGGCCCCGATATTCTGGTTCCTGATGCCTTAGAGCGTAAGTTGTACGTCATTCGTAAAACCGCATCGGCCAAAATCACCAGCCTCAAGCTCAAGCACAGCTTTGAATACTATGTGCCGAGCATGTCGTGCCGCACTGTCATCTACAAAGGCTTGTTGCTGGCCAACCAGGTGGGCGAGTACTACCTCGACCTGCAAGACGAGCGCGTAGTATCGGCTTTGGCCTTGGTGCATCAGCGCTTCTCTACCAATACCTTCCCATCTTGGCCTTTGGCGCACCCGTATCGGATGGTGGCGCACAACGGTGAAATCAACACGGTAAAAGGCAACTTCAACTGGATGCGCGCCCGTGAAGGCGTGATGCAATCGCCCGTGCTGGGCGAAGATCTAGCCAAACTTTACCCCATCAGCATGGATGGCCAGTCCGACACCGCCACTTTCGACAACACCCTCGAACTGCTCACCATGTCGGGCTACCCCTTGGCACAAGCGGCGATGATGATGATTCCCGAAGCCTGGGAGCAGCACGAGCTGATGGGTGAGCAGCGCCGCGCATTCTACGAATACCATGCGGCCATGATGGAGCCTTGGGATGGCCCTGCGGCGATGGTCTTTACCGACGGCCGTCAAATCGGTGCAACGCTCGACCGTAACGGCTTGCGCCCTGCACGTTTTATCATCACCGATGACGATCTCGTGGTGCTGGCCTCAGAAACAGGCGTGCTGCCCATTCCCGATAGCCGCATCGTGCGCAAATGGCGTTTGCAGCCAGGCAAAATGTTTTTGATCGACCTAGACCAAGGCCGCATTATCGAAGACGAAGAGCTCAAGGCGTTGTACTCCCACGCCAAGCCCTATCGCCAATGGATAGACAATGTGCGTATCCGCTTGGATACGCTGGAAGCCAAAGGCGCGCCTGCACCCTTTAAAGAGAGCCTGCTCAAGCGCCAACAAGCCTTCGGCTTTACGCAAGAGGACATCAAGTTCCAGCTCGCGCCTATGGCTATCAAGGGCGAAGAAGACATTGGCTCGATGGGCAACGACTCGCCCTTGGCGGTACTCAGTGCGCGCAGCAAGCCCTTGTACCACTACTTTCGCCAGCTCTTTGCGCAAGTGACCAATCCACCCATTGACCCCATTCGTGAACAGGTGGTGATGTCGTTGGTGAGCTTTATTGGCCCGCGCCCGAACCTGCTAGATATCAATGCCGTCAACCCACCTATTCGTTTGGAGGTGGCGCAGCCCATTTTGGACTTCAAAGACATTGCCCGCTTAAAGAGCATCAGTAGCCGCACCAGCGGAAAATTCCGTAGCTGCGAAGTGGACATCACCTACCCAGCCAGCTGGGGCAAAGACGGTGTCGAAGCGCGCATTGCATATCTGTGCTCCGAAGCGGTGGAAGCCATCCGCTCAGGCTGCAATATTCTGATAATCACCGACCGCTACATGGATGCCGACCACATCGCCATCCCAGCCTTGCTAGCGCTTTCCGCCATTCATCACCATTTGGTGAAAGTGGGAATGCGTACTGCGGCAGGTTTGGTGGTGGAGACGGGCACGGCGCGTGAAATTCATCATTTTGCCGTGTTGGCAGGTTTTGGTGCGGAGGCCGTTCACCCCTATCTGGCCTTGGAAACGCTGGCCGATATCGCCCCCGGGTTGGGCTTGAGCGTCGAAGAAGCACATGCGCACTTTATCAAAGCCATCGGCAAAGGCCTGTCCAAAATAATGTCGAAAATGGGCATTAGCACCTACATGTCCTATTGCGGCGCACAGATTTTTGAAGCCATCGGCCTAAACGAAGAACTGGTGCAAAAGTACTTCACGGGCACGCCCACTCAGGTTGGCGGCATCGGCATCTTTGACGTGGCGCAAGAGGCCATTGCCACCCACCAGAATGCTTTCAGCAACGACCCTCTGTTGGCCGAGAAGCTCGAAGTCGGCGGTGAGCTGGCTTGGCGCGTACGCGGTGAAGAGCATATGTGGACACCCGATGCCATCGCCAAGCTGCAACACAGCACGCGTGCCAATAAATATGAAACCTTTGAAGAATACGCGCACATTATTAACGATCAATCCCAGCGCCAAATGACGCTGCGCGGCTTGTTTGAGTTCAAAATTGATCCAAGCAAAAGCATTCCTTTAGAACAAGTTGAGCCTGCCAAAGAAATCGTTAAACGCTTTGCTACGGGTGCAATGTCGCTTGGCTCTATTTCGACCGAAGCGCACACCAACCTCGCCATTGCCATGAACCGCATCGGCGGCAAGAGCAACACCGGTGAGGGCGGCGAAGACCAAGCGCGTTACCGCAAAGAAATGCAGGGTGAAACCATCCAAGCGGGCACCAAGCTCACCGACATCATCGGCAAAGACGTGGTGCAAGTGGACTACATTCTGCGCGAAGGCGACAGCTTGCGCTCCAAAATCAAACAAATCGCCTCGGGTCGTTTTGGCGTGACTACCGAGTACCTGGTGTCGGCCGATCAGATTCAGATCAAAATGGCGCAGGGTGCAAAACCCGGTGAAGGCGGCCAGCTGCCTGGTGGCAAAGTCTCTAACTACATCGGCAAGCTACGTCACAGTGTGCCTGGTGTCGGCTTGATTTCGCCGCCTCCTCATCATGACATTTACTCCATCGAGGACTTGGCGCAGCTCATCCACGACATGAAAAACGTCAACCCCAGCGCTGGCGTATCGGTGAAGCTGGTATCGGAAGTGGGTGTAGGCACGATTGCCGCAGGCGTGGCCAAAGCCAAAGCCGACCACATAGTGATTGCAGGTCACGACGGAGGCACAGGTGCATCGCCTTGGTCTTCGATCAAACACGCAGGTACGCCTTGGGAGCTGGGTTTGGCTGAAACACAGCAAACGCTAGTGCTGAATCGCTTGCGTGGGCGAGTGCGCGTGCAAGCCGACGGCCAAATGAAAACCGGTCGCGACGTGGTCATTGGCGCGCTTTTGGGGGCGGATGAATTTGGTTTTGCTACCGCACCACTGGTGGTGTCGGGCTGCATCATGATGCGCAAATGCCACCTCAACACTTGCCCCGTGGGCGTGGCCACCCAAGATCCTGATCTGCGTAAAAAATTCTCTGGCAAGCCTGAAGACGTGGTGAACTTCTTCTTCTTTATCGCCGAAGAAGCGCGCCGCATCATGGCGCAGCTGGGAGTTGCCAAATTTGAAGACCTAATCGGCCGCGCCGAGCTGCTCGACAAGCGCCACGGCATCGAGCACTTCAAAACCCAAGGTTTGGATTTTAGCCGCGTCTTTGCTCTGCCTGCTGCACCCGCTTCTGTGCCGCGCAAGCACACCAGTGAGCAAGAACATGGGCTGGAACAGGCGTTGGATATGCAGCTGATCAACAAAGCCCAGCAAGCCATCAAACAGGGCAAAAAAGTTGAGTTCGGCATGGCGGTGAAAAACGTCAACCGCTCAGTCGGAGCCATGCTCTCTGGTGCGCTGATTAAAGAGCACTGTGATGGCCTGCCCGATGGTGGCCTGGTCGTGAATTTCACGGGAACTGGCGGCCAAAGCTTTGCCGCTTTCCTTGCCAAGGGCATCACTTTCAACCTCACGGGCGAAGCCAACGACTACACCGGCAAAGGCCTCTCTGGCGGTCGCATCATCGTGCGCCCCAGCGCCGATTTTAAAGGTGCAAGCAACGACAACATCATTGTCGGCAACACCGTGTTGTACGGCGCAACCTCAGGTGAAGCCTATTTTGCGGGCGTAGCCGGTGAGCGATTTGCCGTGCGCCTCTCTGGGGCAACGGCGGTGGTTGAAGGCACAGGCGACCACGGCTGCGAATACATGACAGGCGGCACAGTGGCAGTGCTGGGTAAAACTGGGCGTAACTTTGCAGCAGGCATGTCGGGCGGAGTAGCCTTCGTTTACGACGAAGACGGCCTATTTGCACGTCGCTGCAACCGCGCACAAGTAGCTTTAGACCCTGTACTGACACCCGCAGAGCAAAGCGCACAAGCGATACCGCAACACGGCGGCGCCGCAGACGAAACCTTGCTTAGGGGGTTATTGGAAGAACATGCACGCGTGACAGGCTCGCAGCGTGCTCAAGAAATTCTGGCCAACTGGCCCTTATTCAAAGCGCGATTTATCAAAGTATTCCCCCACGAATACCGCCGCGCTTTAGAGCAACAACAGTTCGCACAGGCCACGCCAGCCAACCGTGCTTTGGCCTGAGAAAGAGGATAAGAAAATGGGAAAAATTACCGGTTTCATCGAATACGAGCGCATCGAACAAAGCTACGCCCCAGTGGCCAAGCGCTTAAAAAACTACGACGAGTTTGTGCAGGGCTTAACCTCCGAGCAGGCGCACTTGCAAGCGGCGCGCTGTATGGATTGCGGTACGCCTTTTTGCCATAACGGCTGCCCAGTCAATAACATCATTCCCGATTTTAATGACTTGGTGTATCGCAACGACTGGTTCAATGCCAGCCAAGTGCTGCACAGCACCAACAACTTCCCTGAGTTCACTGGCCGCGTGTGCCCAGCCCCTTGCGAAGCGGCCTGCACCCTCAACATTAACCGCGCGCCCGTGGGTATCAAATCCATCGAGCATGCCATTGTCGAGCGTGCCTTCAGTGAAGGCTGGCTCAAGCCCCAAATCAGCACCGTTAAAACGGGTAAAAAAATCGCCGTCGTGGGTTCAGGTCCTGCGGGCCTAGCTGCCGCGCAGCAGCTCGCGCGCGCAGGCCACGCAGTGACAGTGTTTGAAAAGAACGACCAGGTAGGCGGTTTGCTGCGCTTCGGCATCCCTGATTTCAAGCTCGACAAAAGCATCATCGACCGTCGCATCGCACAAATGCAAGCCGAAGGCGTGGCGTTTCGTACCAACACCCTAGTGGGCGATTTCCCCAAAGACAGCAAAATCACGAACTGGGCCAGCACGCAAGTCAGTGTCAAAATTCTGATGGCCGAGTTTGATGCGGTGCTGCTCACAGGCGGCGCAGAACTGTCTCGTGACCTGCCCGTACCTGGCCGCGAACTGGATGGCGTGCACTTTGCTATGGAGTTTCTACCCCAGCAAAACCGTGTGAACTCTGGTGTAGCCAGCCCTGAGCAAATTCGTGCTGCCGGCAAAAATGTCATCGTCATCGGCGGTGGCGACACGGGGTCAGACTGCGTCGGCACCTCCAACCGTCACGGCGCAAAAAGCGTGGTGCAGTTTGAGCTGATGCCCACTCCGCCTGAACGGGAGGACAAAGCCCTGACTTGGCCGTACTGGCCGTACAAACTGCGCACCTCTTCCAGCCACCAAGAAGGCTGCGAACGCGAATACGCCATCGCCACCAAAGAGTTTATCGGCGAAAACGGCAAACTCAGCGCACTAAAAACGGTGCGCGTCGAGTTTCACGCGGGCAAGTTTGAGGAAATAGTCGGTAGCGAGCAAATATGGCCTGCCGACCTTGTGCTCTTGGCGATGGGCTTTGTTAGCCCTGTAGCCAGCGTGCTCGATAGCTTTGGCGTTAGCAAAGACAAACGCGGCAATGCACAGGCCAGCGATGCCGTAAAAGGCGGCTACGCCACCAATGTGCCCAAAGTCTTTGCCGCAGGCGATATGCGCCGAGGCCAATCCTTGGTGGTCTGGGCCATCCGCGAAGGCCGCCAAGCTGCGCGTGCTGTAGATGAGTTTTTAATGGGCAGCACGCAGCTACCGCGATAAGCGCTACTTGCGTTGCCAGGGCTGTGTTGAAATGGTCGAAAAAATGCTCATTTACGCTGAGTAAACTGCGCTTTTTTCTCCCATTTCGCCTTGCCCTGCCTGCCTCAGTAACGCGCTTTAGACGCCAAACGCCAAACGCTTAACGAGACATTTATGATTAAAATCAACGAGCATTACCAAAAACTTCAAGCCAGCTATCTGTTTGCCACCATTGCCAAGCGGGTGAAGGCGTTTCAGGAAGCGAATCCTAAAACCGAGATCATTCGTTTAGGTATTGGCGATGTCACTCAGCCGCTGCCCGATGCTTGCATCAAGGCCATGCACAAGGCTGTGGAGGAGCTAACCACCACCGCCACCTTCCGAGGCTATGGCCCAGAGCAAGGCTACGATTTCCTGCGCGAAGCCATTGCCACACACGACTTCCAAGCTCGTGGTGCGGCCATTGAAGCCGATGAAATTTTCGTCAGCGACGGCTCTAAATGCGATGTCGGCAATATCCAAGAGCTCTTTGCCAATGACGTGCGCTTAGCCATTCCCGACCCCGTCTACCCTGTTTATGTCGATACCAACGTCATGGCGGGCCGCACCGGTGCAAGCATGGAAGGCCGCTACGCCGGCATCACCTATTTGGACTCCACCGCCGAAAACGGCTATGTGCCTGCGCTGCCCAAAGAGCCTGTGGACTTGATTTACCTGTGCTTCCCCAACAACCCTACTGGTGCTTGCGCCAGCCGCGAACAGCTCACGCAGTGGGTAAACTACGCCCGCGAAAACAAAGCCATCATCCTGTTCGATGCTGCCTATGAAGCCTTTATCCAAGACCCAGCCATTCCACGCAGCATCTATGAAATTGCTGGTGCGCAAGAAGTCGCCATCGAGTTTCGCAGCTACTCCAAAACCGCAGGTTTCACCGGTGTGCGCTGTGCCTACACAGTCGTGCCCAAGGCCTTAAAAGCCTATACCGCAAGCGGCGAAGCGGTATCCGTGCGCGACCTGTGGACGCGCCGCCACACCACCAAATTCAACGGCGTATCCTACCCTGTGCAGCGCGCCGCCGAAGCGGTGTACAGCCTAGAAGGCCAAAAGCAAGTAAAAGAGCTGATTCACTACTACCTGCACAACGCCGCCTACATTCGTAAAACCCTGCAACGCCTTGGCCTGCACTGTGTCGGTGGCGACAACTCGCCCTACATCTGGGTAGACGTAAAACGCGATGCGTGGGAGTTCTTCGACTTCCTGCTCAACGAAGCGGGCGTAGTCTGCACCCCAGGCGCAGGCTTTGGCCGCTGCGGCTCGCACTATATCCGCATCAGCGCCTTCAACAGCTACGCCCAAGTCGTCGCCGCCATGAAACGCATTGAAGACGCACTGGTGGCGGCTTAGTTCAGGCTAGGGGCTGGGAGCTAAGCGCAAGGCGCGTTTGAATCAGCGCCCAGCTCCAAGCGCCCTGCACCCAGCTCCCTACACCCAAGGAACAAAAAACCATGCCGATGTCTGCCGATTTTCGTCAACGCTTAACCGCCAAACTCCCCGCCGTGGCCGAGCATTTCGGCACGCCTTTTCATATTTACGATGAAGCAGGCATACAGGCCACAGGCGAGCGTTTAAACCAAGCCTTTGCAGGCGTTCCCGTCTTTCGTGAGTATTATGCTGTGAAGGCTTTGCCTAACCCCAGCATTTTGAAAATCATGCAGCGTTTAGGCTTTGGCTTTGATTGCAGTTCCCTGGCCGAGCTGCAACTGGTACGCAGCATTGGCGCGCGCGGCGAAGACATTATGTTCACCTCCAACAACACCTCGCCCGAAGAATTTGAAGTGGCCTTAGGAGCAGGCGGCTGTATCCTGAATTTGGACGATATTAACCTGATTGATAAAGTCCCGAATTTCCCAGAACTGGTGTGCTTTCGCTACAACCCCGGCCCCGCACGCAGCGGCAATGTGATTATCGGCACGCCCGAAGAAGCCAAATACGGCGTCGCACACAGCCAGCTGATCGAAGCCTTCCGCCGTGCCAAAGCACGCGGTGCCAAACGCTTTGGTTTACACACCATGCTGGCCTCCAACGAACGCGATTGCAGCTATGTGATTCAAACCGTCGCCATGCTGCTGGAACTGATTGAATGGATCGGTACAGAACTGGATATTCAATTTGATTTCATCAATATGGGCGGCGGCTTAGGCATTCCTTATCGCCCCGAAGACAACCAATTTGATGTCGAACAACTGGGCAGTGAAAGCACCAAACTGGTCGCTGAGTTTCAGGCCAAACAGGGCTATGCTCCCAAACTCTACATGGAAAGTGGCCGCTACATCACCGGCCCACACGGTGTGCTGGTCACTCGCGCCATCAACCGCAAAGACATTTACCGCACTTACATAGGCGTTGATGCCTGCATGTCCTCCCTGATGCGCCCCGGCATGTACGGCGCGTACCACCACATTGAGGTGCTGGGCAAAGACACTAGCCAAGGCACGGAAGTGGTGGATGTCGTCGGTTCACTGTGCGAAAACAACGACAAATTCGCCGTACAACGCACACTTCCCGCTATAAAAGACGGCGATTTATTGATGATTCAAGACACCGGCGCACACGGCATCGCCATGGGTTTTAACTACAACGGCAAACTGCGCCCACAAGAGCTACTACTGCGCGCTAACGGCCAAGTCGAACTCATCCGCCGCGCCGAAACCTTAGACGATTATTTTGCTACGCTGAATTTTGACGCGAAAGTGCTGTAAACGACCAAAGATTGTCGGGCAAGCCCGACAATCTCACCCCCAGTCAAACCAGAAAAATTCGCGATTAACCCGTTTTGGGCGTACTCACCCTACAGCCTATGCCTGACTATCTTCCAGACGGAATAAATATGCTTTTTAAAACAGAAGTTTATAGTTTCTAGCGGCTGCTTTTTATCCAGCGGCTATTTTTCGCCAACTAATCGGCCAACTTCTTTCGCTACACAGATTACTGGTTTTCAGCATCAGCCTGCTCTATAAAATCACCACCTCAAACTAGCCTATTTCCCTCGTTTTTTATTTAAAACAATTTCCCTGCCAAATCCGCTGGTGCGATAAAAATATCCGCCTTGCCCACCTTCACCTTGCGCAGCAGCTTTAATTCTTCCGTCAGTTGCAGCAAATCCGTGCGCGCGGTTTGGTACACAATGCCATGTGAGTTCTGATGGCTTTTAAAACTGTACTCCGCTCCGGGGTTGTCTAAGGCGTGTTGCAGTAAGGCTAATTGGCGATGATTAAGCTGCTGCTTTAGCTTGGACTGCTCCAGTTTTATGGCCGTATTCTTTAACTGCTGTGACTTTCTGGCCAAGTATTCATAGAGGTTATCCACCGCTTTTTTAATCACTTCAAGCTGGTGAATGATGAAGTAAGTCAGGTCGTTGCCATCCGTTTCGCTGTATAAATATGCCTGCATATATTGGTTTGGGGCTTGCTTAATCACCGCTGAAATAGAGATGTATTCCAGCAACCAATAACCCTCTTTGGCTACCAGCCAATAAAACAATGCTCTGGCGGTGCGGCCATTGCCATCAACAAAAGGATGGTCATAGCCCAGCATAAAATGCACTGCAATGGCCTTAATAATGGCGGGCACAAAGCTAGTTCCTTCGCTGAAAACTGGCTGATTGGCAAAATCGCAAATCCGCTGTAATCGTTCTGGCAATTCGCTGGCGTTAGGCGGCACATGCAGCAGTTGGTCATCACGAGAGAACACGCAAATATCATCGGTGGCGGCTCTAAAATTACCCGATTTATGAATGTCCTCGGCTTCCAGCGTTTTGAGCGTCAGCAGTTGGTGTAGCTTGAAAATAAGTTCTGGAGAAAAGGCATCGTCCTTATGTTCCCGAATAAACTGCATCGCCACATGATTGTTGAAAATCATCTGTTCAGAATGGTCTTTAGGTGTGCGTCCCGTTTTTAGCAGCTCTTTCGCCTGCCGTCTGGTGGTACTGGCACCTTCAAGCTGACTGGAGTTAATCGCCTCCTCAATCAAAGAGCCGATTAAATAGGTTTTTTTAGCCTGCTCATCTGCCGCCAATGGATTATCCGCCACCAGCGACCCGCTACAGTGTTTCTCCAGCCATAACAAATCACGCACCACGCCATCGGGCATACAGTACATAAAAGGCTGCCCGTGTTTATCCACAAAGGGCAAGGGCTTGCTTATTTGCGTACGACTGTTGCGCATGGACAGCCAGAACGCCTCGGCATCATAACCTTCTGGCGCAGCGAGGTGCTTTACTTTTTCCCAATGCAAATAACGTCCTTTGGCATCATAAGGGCCATTAGTACTAACGGTTATTTTCTTGATAAAAGCAAGAATTTCAGCGGCGGCTAACTTACTCAGATGGCTCTCAAAGCTAGGCGGTGTCTGGGGTATCTTCATTGCGATAGCACCAAGTACTAATTTAATTAAAATTAGTATATTGAAGTAGAAACAACACATCTACTAATTTCTATTAAATTAGTAGGTGAGCGTATTGAGCGCACACTGCTCTGATTTTCCGTTATACTCCGGCCTTTATTTTTTGCGTTAAATCACGGGAAGACTATGAGTTTGGATAGCTTGAACACTCAAAAACTAATCAATGCGCGTATCGCCACTGAGCTAAATATTCGTGCCGAGCAGGTAATCGCAGCCATTGCGCTGTTAGATGAAGGTGCGACCGTGCCTTTTATCTCGCGTTACCGTAAAGAGGTGACAGGCTCGCTGGACGATACTCAACTGCGTACCTTAGAAGAGCGTTTAGGCTATTTGCGTGAGCTGGAAGACCGCCGTGTGGCCATTCTGAAAAGCATTGAAGAACAGGGCAAACTCACGCCAGAGCTACAGCATGAAATTAAAACCGCCGATACCAAAACGCGTTTAGAAGACTTATACCTGCCCTACAAACCCAAGCGTCGCACCAAAGGCCAGATTGCCATTGAAGCGGGCCTTGAGCCTTTGGCCGATGCGCTCTTTAACGACCCCAGCCTCAATCCCGAAGCCGAGGCCGCACGCTATGTCAACGCCGAAAAAGGCGTAGCCGACGACAAAGCCGCGCTCGATGGTGCCAAATACATTCTGATGGAGCGCTTTGCCGAAGACGCCAACCTCCTAGCCAAGCTGCGCAGTTTTATGCAGCGCGAAGCCAGCGTGTCGGTGCGCGTAGTGCCTGGCAAAGAAGCCGAAGGCGCAAAATTTGCCGACTACTTCAGCCACGACGAAGCCCTGCACAAAGTCCCAAGCCACCGCGCGCTGGCTATTTTACGCGGCCGCAATGAAGGCTTTTTGACATTCTCTTTAGTCACAGGCGACCCTGAAGACAAACTGGCCTCCAGCCCTTGCGAAGCCATCGTTGCCAGCCATTTCAACATCCAGGATAAAAACCGTGCTGCTGACAAATGGCTCAATGAAGTAGTGAAGTGGACTTGGCGCATCAAACTGCTCACGCATTTGGAAACCGACCTAGTGGGCGAGCTCAAAGACAAGGCCGAAACCGATGCCATCAAAGTTTTTGCCGACAACCTCAAAGACTTATTGCTGGCCGCCCCTGCGGGCAACAAAGCCACTATCGGCCTAGACCCTGGCCTGCGCACCGGCGTGAAAGTCGCGGTGGTCGATGCCACGGGCAAGGTGCTGGATCACTGCGCCATATTCCCCACCCCTCCGCAAAATAAAATCGCCGAGTCCGCCGCAATCTTGGCCGCGCTGATTCAAAAGTATCAAGTGGAGCTGATTGCCATTGGCAACGGTACCGCCAGCCGCGAAACCGACAAATTCGTCGGCGACATGCTGAAAAAACTGGGGCTGAAAAACGTGCAAAAAGCCGTTGTTAGCGAGGCGGGCGCTTCGGTGTACTCTGCTTCAGAGCTGGCCTCCAAAGAGTTCCCAGACTTAGACGTTACCATTCGCGGTGCAGTTTCCATTGCCCATCGCCTGCAAGACCCGCTGGCCGAGCTGGTAAAAATTGACCCTAAATCCATCGGCGTGGGCCAGTACCAGCACGACGTAAACCAAAGCCAGCTAGCCAAAAGCTTGGATGCCGTGGTTGAGGACTGCGTGAACTCAGTCGGTGTGGACTTAAACACCGCCTCGGTGCCGCTGCTTGCTCGTATTTCAGGGTTAAATAGCACTTTAGCCAGCAATATTGTGGCCTTCCGCGATGCCAACGGTGCTTTTAAAAGCCGTAAAGACCTGCTCAAAGTGCCACGCTTGGGTGACAAAACCTTCGAACAAGCCGCAGGGTTTTTGCGCATTATGAATGGCAGCAACCCGCTGGACGCCTCCGCCGTTCACCCTGAGTCTTATACCGTGGTCGAGCGTATTGCCCAGCATGTTGGGCGCGGCGTGAAAAGCCTAATTGGTGATGCAACGACACTGAAAGCCATCAATGCCGCGCAGTTCACCGACGAACACACGGGTGTGATTACCATTAAAGACATCGTCGACGAACTGCAAAAACCCGGCCGCGACCCACGCCCTGAATTTAAATTCGCCACCTTCCAAGACGGCGTGGAAGATATTAAAGATTTAAAACCTAATATGGTGCTCGAAGGCGTGATTACTAACGTCGCTGCTTTCGGTGCGTTCGTCGATATTGGCGTGCATCAAGACGGTTTAGTGCATATCTCGGCACTGTCCGACACATTCGTGAAAGATCCGCGCGATGTGGTGAAAGCGGGCGACATTGTTAAGGTGAAAGTGATGGAAGTGGATGTACCACGCAAACGCATTGGTCTCTCCATGCGCCTAAGCGACGACGCCAACGACCAAGCTAGCCAAAAAATTGCAGGTGAAAAGCCCAATCGCTCACCCAGCAAGACGCAATTCAATGACAAAAGTGCAGGCGCGCAGGGTGCGATGGCAGGGGCACTAGCCGCAGCCTTTGCTAAGGCGAAGAAGTAATCCGTTGGGGGTTGGGGGTTGGGCGTAAGTATAACTTCCGCCTTCGTAGGGCTTGGCTCTATAATCCGACTAATTTAGTTTGAATTACGAGCATCCTTTGGCCTCTTACCAACAAACCTTCGCCTTTCTTGCCGATCCTGCCCAGCAGCCACTTTTAACCCAGCTTAATCGTGGCATTGAAAGAGAAACGCTGCGCACCTCGGCGCTTGGGGTCATCAGCCAGAAGCCGCACCCTAAAGCCTTGGGTGCAACCTTAACGCACCCTTTTATCACCACGGACTATTCCGAAGCCTTGCTGGAGTTTATTACTCCTGTATTCCAAAGTACGCATGAAACCATGGCGCACCTCTTGGTGGCACATCGTTTTGCTTATGAAAATCTGGATGGCGAGCTGATTTGGCCAAGCTCCATGCCCAGCATTTTGCAGGGAGAAATGAGCATTCCCATTGCTCAGTATGGCACCTCGAATCTGGGTAAGCTCAAGCACGTTTACCGTCACGGCTTGTGGCATCGTTATGGCCGAACCATGCAGGCCATTGCGGGCATTCATTACAACTTTTCGCTTCCCGACGCGCTCTGGCCGTTATTGCAAAAGCTCGATGGCAACCAAGAGCCATTGAAGGATTACATTTCAGCGCGCTATTTTTCGCTTATTCGCAATTTTCGTCGCCATTCTTGGCTGCTGCTGTATCTCTTTGGTGCCTCACCTGCGGTCTGCGCCAGCTTCCTCGATGGCAAAGCGCACAAGCTGCAAAAACTGCACGCCAACACCCTGTATGCGCCCTTCGCCACCTCGTTGCGCATGAGCGATTTTGGCTACCAAAATAACGCGCAGTCAGGCTTAACCATTTGCTACAACAAGCTCAGTACTTACATCGACACCTTGGGCAAAGCCGTCACCATACCCGTTCCTGCCTATCAGGCCATAGGTGTGCAAGATGAGCAGGGGCATTTCAAGCAGCTCAATGCCAACTTGCTGCAAATCGAAAACGAGTATTACAGCGATATTCGTCCCAAGCGCATTAGCCCCAACGACGAAAAGCCCCTCGAAGCCTTGGCCAAATACGGCGTGCAGTACATCGAAGTGCGCAACACCGATGTGAATCCGTTCTTGCCTGTGGGCATCGACGTGCCGCAGATGGCCTTTATGGATGTATTTTTGCTGTGGTGTTTGCTCAATGACAGCCCAAGCATCGAAGACTGTGAGTGCAACGACATTCGCTTCAACCAAAAAATCACCGCGATGGAAGGCCGTCGCCCCGACCTACAGCTTAAACGTGATGACAATGCCGTGAGTCTGCAAAGCTGGGGACTTGAAGCACTAGGAAGCATGGAAGAGCTGGCCAAGCTGATTGGTCAGGCTTCAGGCACAAGCTTCCATGTCGATGCACTGGCACAGCAAAAACTGAAGGTGATGGATTCGAGCCTCACGCCTTCGGCCAAAGTGCTGCGCGACTTAGAAGGAAGTGGCTTGGAGTTCAGCGCCTTTACGCTAAAACAAGCCGAGGCGCATCGTAAAACGCTGAGCGATCCGCTGGGATCTAATGTGCGCAAACACTGGCAAGCACTGGCGGCAAGCTCGCTGGCGGCACAGGCCGAAATGGAAGTCCGCGATAGCCAAAGCTTCGCCGACTATCTCGCCCAATATCTAAAACGCTAGCCCTGGGTGACAAAATTGCTGAAATACAGCTCGTCAATGTAGGGCTGTTCAGCCAGTTTCATCATCCGTCCGCGCAAGTTATCCAAGGCCATCTTGCGCAGCGCCTCGCGCCCCTGTGGGGTGTTAATAATCTCCGCCGATTGCGCGCTTAAAATTAAAATCATGTCGTTACGCAAGTAGGGCAAAAACTCATTTACTTTGGAGGCGGCCTCCGAGTTGGCCACCTTCACCGCTATTTGCGTACGCAAATAACGCAGCCTGCCCGTCTCACCAAAATTCACCATAAAAACAGGGTCGAGATACACATATTGCACGCCTTCAACCACGACGGCCTTTTCTTCTTTTTTGCCCGATGCCTGTGCGGGCATTCCCACTAGCAGCGCCAGCAGGGAGGCAATTAGAAACTTAGTACGCATAGGATTCTCCAACAATTTTTCGTGCTTAGAGTCTAGCCCAAGTTGCTAGGCGCGCAGGGGCAAAAGCCGTGATAGACTTTGCGCACTTTTTCTTATGGGGTGGTTATGCCTACTTTCTTCTCGTCACTGTCCTTACGCCATGGCTATCTGGCGGGCTTTTTAAGCTGCGTAGGCCTTATGGCTGCCGCTTTTTATTTTGAATATGTGATGTATCTCGACCCCTGCCCGCTTTGCATGTTGCAACGCGTGGCGGTGGTGCTAACAGGCTTAGGCTTTTTAGCAGCGTTTTTTGCTCAGCCTAGCGCCCGTCAAAAAGCGGGCCCGATGCTACGCTTAGCGCTTATTTTTACTCTGGCTGCCTGTGTGTTTGGCCTCTGGGCCAGTGGCCGCCATATTTGGATTCAAAGTCTGCCTCCCAGCGAAGTGCCCGCCTGCGCACCCAGCATTTATTACCTGATGGAAACCACCCCCGCCTTGGATGTGTTGTCGTTGATGCTCAAAGGCGATGGCAACTGTGCCGAAATTGATTGGCTGTTCTTGGGGCTAAGTATGCCGCAATGGCTGTGCATTTGGTTTGTAGGCTTTACCGCAGCAACGCTGTTTGCCCTATTTAAAACCCGCTCGTAACTCTTGCGTGTCGCCTCTTTGGGCGACTCCTACCAAAGTAGCAAACACACTCGTATAAAATGCTTAACCTGTGTGAG